>JBBDJF010000010.1:0-47258 GCA_040880045.1 Sneathiella sp. | reverse complement strand
CTGTTTGGTATAAAATCGATTGAATTCCCTGATTGCGTCGATGCGACTTTCGGAACCTGTCATAACACCCTCCATTTTATTATAATAAGATAATAAAATAGTGGACTTTGTCAATTAATTGCGACTGGATATGCTAGAACCTAGCCCTAGTCAGGCAGAATAAATGGTGTCAGTCCCTCCCGAAACTGCACAATGAACTCTTGCATCAGGAGGGAGCGCGGATGAAATTTGGGATACAGAATATCAAGCTGAAAGGGTAACTGCGGCTCGAAGGTTCGGGTTACCAGTCCGCGTCCCACATACTCAGCCGCATCGATCGAGCTGACGATGGCAACGCCGACTTCCTGTTCTGCCAACAGGCAGGCGGTGGCGAACTGGCGAACCTCAATGCGATGATTGAGAGCCGCGCCTGCGGTGTCGAAGGCGGCCTTTACCGCATGATAAAAGCGGTTTTGTCGATCCTGAACAATCATTGGCATGCCATCAAGATCCTTGGCCGTGATCACGTGTTTGCTGGCGAGGGGATGACGGCTGGAAAGGGCGCAAACCGTTCGGATGTTAACCGACTCGTGATTGACGGCACTGTGACCTTCGAATTCATCGGCGATACCAATATCATACTGTTGGGCGGCTATCCATTCACGTACCCGCGCGGAGCTGCGGGTCTGAATTGACATGGTAACGTCCGGGCGTTCCGCCAGAAATTCTGCAACAACTTTTGGTAAAAGCGACGTCGCAAAGCCCGGAAGACAGGCAATCCGGAGATGCCCCGCTTTCTGATTGCGAATATCGGCGGCAAGCTGCGCCACATGATCTAGATTGGCAATCGCCCGGTCAACCTCACTATAGAGGAATTCCGCTTCCGGTGTTGGGTGAAGCCGACCCTGCCGTCGATCAAAGAGCGGGATTTTGAGTGCTTTTTCCAGACTGGCGATCAATCGACTTACCGCCGGTTGGGAAATGTTGAGAATTTTTGCCGCGGAAGTGACACCACCAGCAATCATGACAGCCCGAAAGGCTTCAAGTTGTCGTAAGCGATTCATTCCGTATATCCTTCTTTATTCGCTTCATCCATAACATAACATTATGGAGTTATTCAGCAAGATTATTACTAGCCCTGCAAAATGTGGAATCCTGAAATAGATTTTGAAGCTGTCATTAAACCGTCATTGAAGGGCAGGCAAATAGCTATACTCTATCGGGAGGGGACGGGTTGCCTCCTGACAGAAAGAAATCAGATTCGGGCATCGTCATAGGCGATGTTTTATAAACAACCTATAGGGAAACATTATGTCTATATTCAAAAAACTAGTTCTACCGGCAGCATTGGCTGCCTTTATGAGCGGAACCGGTGTCGCTTCGGCGGCTACCGAAATTCAATGGTGGCACGCGATGGGTGGCACCAACGGCGAACGGGTCAATAAAATCGCGGAAGATTTCAACGCGACCCAGTCCGACTATAAAGTCGTACCCACATTCAAAGGTAATTACACGGAAACCATGACTGGGGCCATAGCGGCTTTCCGTGCAAAGAAACAACCGCACATAGTTCAGGTATTTGAAGTTGGCACGGCGACAATGATGGCCGCCAAGGGCGCTGTCTATCCGGTTGAACAAATGATGAAAGATGCGGGCGAGTCCTTCGACAAGTCAGTGTATCTGCCCGCCGTGATCAGCTATTATCAAACGTCAGATGGAGAGCTGCTGTCCATGCCGTTCAATAGCTCCTCCCCGGTAATGTGGTACAACAAGGATGCTCTGGATAAAGCTGGCGTGGCCAAGGTGCCGGAAACATGGCCGGAAGTGAAGGACGCCTCCGACAAACTGCTGGCGGCGGGCTATAAATGCGGCTTTTCTTTCGGCTGGCAGTCTTGGGTCATGGTCGAAAACTTCAGCGCCTGGCACAATATTCCCATGGGCACGGAAGAAAACGGGTTCAAAAGCATCAGTACTGTCTTTGAGTTCAACAACGACACAGTCAAGATGCATATGACGAACCTGCAGAACTGGCACAAGGGCAAACTGTTCCAATATGGCGGTCGCCGCGGCGACAGCCTGCCGATGTTTACTAACGGTGAATGCGGCATGTGGATGAACTCTTCCGCCTATTATGGCTCGATCAAGAGTCAGGCCAAATTCAACTTTGGTCAGACGATGCTTCCATATTATCCGGATGTTATTGAGAAGCCGCAAAACTCGATCATTGGCGGCGCCACTCTTTGGGTGCTGCGCGGCAAGCCGGACGATGAGTATAAAGGCGTTGCCAAGTTCATGACCTATCTTTCCTCTGCGGAGGTTCAGGCATGGTGGCATCAGGAGACTGGCTATGTTCCGATCACGACTCCGGCGTATGAATTGTCCAAGGAACAGGGCTTTTACAAGGAAAACCCGGGAACGGATACGGCGATCAAGCAGCTGAGCCTGAACACGCCGACACCGAATTCCCGCGGAATCCGGTTTGGCAACTTCGTTCAGATCCGCGACGTCATCAATGAAGAGATGGAAGCGATCTGGAATGAAAGTAAAACACCGTCGGATGCTATGGATGAAGCGGTGAAACGCGGCGATGTTCTTCTCCGCAAATTTGAAGACGCAAACGGCTCGTAACGTTTGATTTTCTGATTGAGACCGCCGCAGCGCTTCCTGCCGCTGCGGCGGCATCATCGGAGGGGTAACCGTTCATGTTGAAGAATGTTCACTTCGGGCCGTCTGTGCTGCCATTCCTGCTGGTCCTGCCTCAGATTGTTGTCACACTCGTGTTCTTTATCTGGCCCGCAAGTCAGGCGCTCTATCAATCGGTTTTGATTGAAGATCCATTCGGCCTAAAAACCGAATTTGTCTGGGTCAAAAATTTTGAGGAACTCTTTCAGGACCCGCTGTATTGGAGTTCATTCGAGATCACAGTGGTCTTTTCCTTTCTTGTCGCCTTCCTGTCCATGTCTTTTGCTCTGGTTCTCGCACTTTTCGCGGATCGTGTTATCAAGGGAACGGGTGCTTACCGAACGTTATTGATCTGGCCCTATGCCGTGGCGCCCGTAACAGCCGGCGCCCTCTGGGTCTTTATGTTTAATCCCACCCTCGGTGTCGTCAGCTATGGTCTCTCCGCACTTGGTTACGACTGGAACCACCAGCTTAATGGTGGCGAGGCAATGGCGCTTGTGGTTATGGCGTCCGCCTGGAAACAGGTGGCCTATAATTTCCTTTTCTTTCTCGCCGGATTGCAATCGATCCCGAAATCATTGATTGAGGCCGCCGCGATTGACGGGGCCGGACCCGGACGACGCATAATAGATATTATCCTGCCATTGTTGTCGCCGACGACCTTCTTCCTGCTGGTGATTAACATTGTTTACGCTTTTTTCGAGACATTCGGTGTTATTCATGCGGTGACAGCGGGGGGGCCTGCGGGGGCGACAAATACACTTGTTTACAAGGTCTTCAATGATGGTTTCGTTGGGCTGGATCTCGGTGGCTCGGCGGCGCAGTCGGTCATCTTGATGATTATCGTCATTGGCCTGACGGTTGCCCAGTTCAAGTATATTGAGAAGAAGGTGGCATACTGATGGTTGAGAACCGCCCGCTCCTGACATTGTTCTCCCATTTTATACTGATCCTTGGTGTCGTGGTGATCGCGTTTCCGATCTGGATCATGTTCGTGGCCGCAAGTCATCCGGAAACCCGTATGACACAGATCCCGCTTCCGATGCTTCCCGGTGGATTTTTCTTTGAGAACCTGGATATCGCCTTGAACAAGGGCCTTTCCGGGCAAAGTGGTGAGGGCGTTGCACGGATGCTGTTTAACAGCCTTGTCATGGCAATGATGATCTCTGTCGGCAAGATCGCAATTTCCTTGCTGTCCGCCTTCGCCATCGTCTATTTCCGCTTTCCTTTCCGCATGTTTTTCTTCTGGATGATCTTCATCACACTGATGTTGCCGGTAGAGGTCCGGATTTTGCCGACCTACGAAGTCGTTGCCAATCTCGGGATGCTGGATAGCTATTGGGGGTTGTCCATTCCACTGATTGCGTCGGCGACGGCTACCTTTATGTTTCGACAGGTGTTCCTGACCATCCCCGATGAGCTGCTGGAGGCCGCGCGTATTGATGGTGCGGGCCCTATGCGGTTTTTCTGGGATATTCTGATCCCGATGTCGCGAACGAATATAGCGGCGCTTTTCGTTATCCTGTTCATATATGGCTGGAATCAGTATCTCTGGCCGCTTCTGATCACGTCGGATCCGCAGATGTATACGGTCGTGATGGGGATAAAGCAGATGCTGGAGGCAGCGGAGCAGGCGCCGGAATGGAATGTAATCATGATGACCGCGCTTCTGGCAATGCTACCGCCCGTCTGCGTGGTTATTTTCATGCAAAGTCTTTTCGTCAAGGGATTGACGGAAACAGAAAAGTAAGTTGGGGAAACAGGAAGATGGCGCGGGTTGTTCTCGAAGGGTTACGCAAGACCTATCCAAATGGCTTCAAGGCTATTCACGGCGTGGATGTCGCCATTGAGGAGGGAGAATTTCTCGTTCTTGTTGGTCCGTCCGGCTGCGGCAAGTCAACTCTTCTTCGAATGATTGCCGGGCTTGAAAGCATCACGGAAGGTCAGCTGCGTATTGGTGAGCGCGTGGTGAATAATCTTGAACCATCAAAGCGGGATATCGCGATGGTATTCCAGAATTACGCCTTGTATCCGCATATGAGTGTCTACAAGAATATGGCGTATGGTCTCAAGATCATGGGCCTACCCAAGGCCGAGATTGAAGAGCGTGTCAAGAAAGCGGCAGCTATACTGGAACTCACGGATGAGCAACTCACCCGCAAGCCCCGGCAGTTAAGCGGTGGCCAGCGTCAACGGGTCGCGATGGGCCGGGCAATCGTTCGTGAGCCGAGTGTGTTCCTGTTCGATGAACCTCTTTCCAATCTGGATGCCAAACTCCGCGTCCAGATGCGACTTGAGATAAAGACCCTTCAGGCGAACCTTGGTATTACCAGCATTTATGTCACCCATGATCAGGTGGAGGCGATGACGCTCGGTCACCGGTTGATGGTGCTGAATGACGGAAATGTAGAACAGCTTGGTACGCCGATTGAGCTATATCAGAAACCCGCCTCGCTTTTCGTCGCCGGATTCATCGGCTCTCCCGCCATGAATTTCGCCGAAGCGAAAATCGATGAAACAGGGAAGAGCATCACCATTTTCGGTCAGGCGGCGTTGCCTCTTGGGGATGGGGGAATGCCGCAGCATGTGAACAAGGATGTCATTCTCGGCATTCGGCCGGAACATCTGGAACTGGTCGCGGATGCGCCGGATGCCGTTCCCATGACCGTTGCAATGGTTGAACAACTCGGTGCGGACACCCTGGTGCATGGTCATTTTGGGGAGAGCAGGTCCAATCTTACTGTCCGGCTTGATGGCATCCGGAATATCAAAAGCGGCGAGGTGCTCCCTATTCTTGTCACGCCGGATCATTTGCATGTTTTTGATCCTGAAAGCGAAAGACGGCTCTAGGGAGAGGCTGCAGATTATCGCGACAAAGCTGCTCGCCTTCGATAAGCTGCACGGCGAGGCCAAGCTAGAATTTCACCCTTCATTCATGGGTGATCCGCGCTTGGCAACACTCACGAATAAAAAAAGGAATATGTGATGGCTGGAATAGCAGGAAGCGGAAATGGGGAAAGCGCATTACGGGATCTCAAGGGGAAGGTTGCCTGGATCACCGGTGCGGGAACGGGAATTGGACAGGCGGGAGCTGTGTCACTTGCCCGCGCGGGAATGGAGGTTGTTCTCTCCGGGCGTCGTCGCGCAAATCTGGAAGAAACGGCTGCGCTGGTTGAAAAAGCAGGAAAAATACCGGTGATAGAGGAGCTGGATGTTGCAGATAGTGACAATGTCGCGGAAGTGGTTACACGGATTGAGGCTCGCTTCACCCGTCTTGACATTGCTGTCCTGAGTGCAGGTATTAATGTTAAGAATCGCAGCTGGAGTGAAGTCGATACAAAAAGCTGGAACTCCGTCGTTGATATTGACCTGAATGGCGCATTTTATTGCTGCCGGTCCGTTCTTCCCATCATGCGCCGACAAAAAGAGGGCTTGATTGTCAATGTAGCTTCCTGGGCCGGGGTCAGGGTCTCGAAAATGACCGGTCCGGCCTATACGGCGGCCAAGCATGGCATGGTCGCGATGAGCGAGAGCATCAACATGGAAGAAGCCATAAATGGCATCCGTTCCTGCGCGCTTTGTCCGGGAGAGGTCGCGACACCAATTCTTGATAATCGACCGGTGAGGGTAACTGACGAAGAAAAGTCTGTGATGCTTCAGGGCGAGGATCTGGGCGAGACAATCCTGTTTCTGGCTCAACTTGACAAGCGCGTCTGCGTCAATCAACTGGTGATCAGCCCGACGGCAAACCGGATGTATACAGCAGGTGTGACCTAAGAAGGCAAACCTGCCTTCAAATCAGAAAAGGCGTCTAGAGCGCGACGGCGCGAGGCTTTAAGATCGACAATGGGGTGGGGATAGGTTTCCCCAAAGACGATACCGGCTTCCTTCAATACCTCGGTCGGCGCGTCCCAGGGATTGAACAGCCATTTGTCGGGCAGAGCGGCGAGCTCCGGCAAATATTTTCTGGTATATTTACCCTTTGGATCAAAGCGAGCGCCCTGGGTAACGGGGTTGAAAATGCGGAAATAAGGCGCGGCATCGGCACCGCAGCCGCTTATCCACTGCCAGCTTGCGCTGTTATTGGCGAGGTCCGCGTCGACCAGACAGTCCCAGAACCAGCGTGCGCCTTCGCGCCAATCGATCATCAGGTTCTTTACGAGAAAGGAGGCGGTGACCATACGCATCCGGTTATGCATGAAACCAGTCTGCCAAAGTTCTTGCATCCCGGCATCGACAAGAGGGATGCCTGTTTTCCCCTGCTGCCATGCCCGAAGCGCGGCGGCGTCCTTGCGCCACGGGAATGAGTTAAATTTCTCCTGAAGATTTTCGTGTGGCAAATCAGGATTGTTATAGAGCAAGTTGTAGGAAAACTCCCGCCAGGTAAGTTCCATCTGAAACTGATCCAGGTCTTCCTCGCGTTCCAGAAGATGTTCCCGAAAGGCAAGCGCATACCAAACCTGATGCGGTGATATTTCCCCAAAATGCAAATGGGGAGAAAGGAAGGAACAATTCCCGGCCTCCGGAATGTTCCGGCCGTCTTTATAGCCATTTAATCCGTTGGTCAGGAAATTACGCAATGCGCCCTGCGCTCCCATTTCGCCCGGATCCCAGTCAGGTAATTTTTTGATACTCCAGTTAGAAGGATAAAGCCCGAGGTCGGCAATGGTGAGACGGGTTCCCTTATCCTCAGGAGGGGCGAAGGTTATTTTTGAAGGCACCTTTAGCGGTTTCTGAGGAGGCGAGCTGGTAAGGCAGCCTTTTCTGTAAAAGGGTGTAAAAACGCGATATGGCGTGCCGTCGGACTTCAGAACTTTCCACGGTTCCCACAACAGCGCCCCATTCGTCGTGATGACGTCAATGCCGGAATCGGTAAGGCTAGCCTTGATTTTTTTGTCACGCCGTATCCGCCAGGGTTCATAACATCGGTTCCAGGAAACCATAGTTGCGCCGTTACTTGCGGCGAGCGCCGGTAGAATTTCAGCAGCATCGCCCCGAAAGACTCTAAGCTCTCCTTGCAGGGCATCATTTAACGCTAAGAGCGAATGATGAAGCCACCAGCGGCTTGCGCTCCCCATCCGGAAATTCTCTGCATTTTCATCATCGAGAATATATACGGGTATAAGACGGTCGGCTTCTACAGCCGCCGACAAAGCCCGGTTATCGGACAGGCGCAAGTCCTGGCGGAACCAGTGAATTGAAATGGTGTCATGAGATGGTTGATCGGTCACGGTCTGTCGAGTTTATATCAATAATGTAATCAGCTTCATACATTTAAATACGCTGCCGCCGGATAACCAGATCACCCGGAAAACATTTTCCGCGAACCAAATCAGAGGTTAACTTCTTCCGTCTCCCTGTTTGGTTGAAATTCGGGCGGCTTATCCTGTGAGGCAGTAAATATCTCCAGATTGTTTTTAAACTGCTTGGCGCTGGTCTCCCATGAATAACCCATCGCATAGTCCCGGCAGGCCGCCGGATCAATTTCAAGGGCCTTTATCGCGGCCTTTTCCAGATTTTCGTCAAGGACGCCCACCGGATGATCCCCGATGACATCAAGCGGCCCGGTCACCGGATAGGCCGCCACCGGCACACCGCTCGCCAGTGCTTCCAGAAGGACGAGACCGAATGTATCTGTCCTGCTTGGAAAGACGAAAACATCTGCGCTGGCGTAAACTTGCGCCAATTCTTTCCCTTCCTTTAAACCGAGAAAGGCTGCGGCTGGATATCTCCGCTCCAGTTCTTTGCGCTGCGGTCCTTCTCCGACGACAACCTTGGTGCCTGGCAGATTGAGGGCCAGGAAGTTCTCAATGTTTTTTTCTACTGCGACACGACCGACACACAAGAAGATCGGCCGCTGATAGACAAGCGTGGTTTCATTCTGCGGATGAAAGAGTGTGGTATCAATCCCCCGTGTCCAGCGCCGGATATGACGAAAGCCACGGTTTCTAAGATCAGTTTCGAGACTTGGGGTTGCCACCATAATAGCGCGAGACGGTCCGTGAAACCATTTCAGCCCCGCATAGCCCCAGCGAAGCGGTAACCGGATGCGGGCATGCACATATTCGGCAAAGCGGGTGTGAAAGGCGGTGGTGAATGGTATGGCGTGTTTCAGGCAATAACGCCTGGCTGCAAATCCAAGGGGTCCCTCGGTCGCGATATGCACTGCATCCGGAGGGGTGTCTTCAAAAATTTTCCTTATTTTTCGCGACGGAAAAAGGGACAGGCGGATTTCCGGATAAGTCGGGCAGGGAAGGGACGTAAAAAGCTCCGGTGTTACCATGATGACTTCATCGCCGAGACCGGTTAAATAATCGCTCAGGTTCGAGAGCGTCCGAACAACCCCATTGACTTGAGGATGCCAGGCATCGGTAATGAGGATGAGTCGCATGTCTTGTTTCCTTGTGAATCGGAGAGGGAGGCTGTCGAGCCCATCCAGTGGATAAGTTCCAGTTGACCATCGAAATGTTCGACCAACGCCGAGCAGCTCTCGACCCAGTCACCGTCATTGCAGTAAGTTACCCCGTTTATTTCGCGTATTTCGGGGTGGTGGATATGGCCGCAGATAATACCGTCTACATTTCGATCCCGTGCGACATCCGCGAGGGCATTTTCAAAATCCGCGATAAATTTGACGGCATTCTTTACCTTCAGCTTTAAATAGGCGGACAGGGACCAGTAGGGATATCCGAGCCGCGCCCGAATGGCATTCAGGAAATCATTTAGTTTCAGGCAAAGGCCGTAGCTCCAGTCTCCGAGATAGGCAAGCCAGCGCGCATATTTCACCACCACGTCAAATTCGTCGCCATGCAAGACGAGAAACTCCCGGCCATCCGCCGTTTTGTGGATTGTTTCATGAACGACCTTGATAGACCCAAATTCCAGATCGACATAGTGCCGGGCGAACTCATCATGATTGCCGGGAATGAAGACGACCCGGGTTCCTTGTCGTGCCTTGCGTAATAATTTTTGAATAACGTCGTTATGGGCCTGCGGCCAATACCAACCTTGCCGTAGACTCCAGCCGTCGATAATATCGCCGACAAGATAAAGATTATCGCTCTTGGTGCTCCGCAGAAAATCGAGGAGGAAGTTAGCCTTGCATCCGGGCGTGCCCAGGTGAATGTCTGAAATCCAGATCGACCGATATTTATGAGTAACTGTACGGGCATCCATTACGCATGACTCTGTTGGCTTGTCATCAAATGGTCATTAAAGGTTTTCAATGACGAAACAATCATATGGGCAATTGATAGGTGTCCCGAGAGTCAGTTTGATGACTATGCGGTTATGGTTTTGTTGCGTAAGAAAGTCAGTTCTATGACTCTGCCGAAGCGGCGCCTGATTATAATTCACAACCCGACATCCGGCATACGCAACAAGAATCGTTTTTCGAAGGCGCTGCTGCGTCTCGCAGATACGGATTGCGAGGTTGAAATACTGAAAACAAATGGGCCCGGGCATGCAACCGAAATGACGCGTGAACTGGTTGCGAGAAATGATCCTGATATTGTGCTGGTTGCGGCGGGCGGAGACGGGACAGTATCGGAGATTTTGAATGGGCTTGAAGGCGGGGAGGTGCCGCTCGGCGTTATCCCGCTCGGGACGGCAAATGTGCTGGCGCGGGAACTCGGGCTTGGGGTGTCCATAAATAAAGCCATCAAGACATTGGCCGAGGCAGAACCTGTGCCGGTGTATTCCGCCACAGCCAATGAAAAGCGGTTCCTGTTGATGGCCGGTGCCGGTTATGATTCATTGACAGTTGCAGCATTGCGTCCGGGTGAAAAAAAGCGGTTTGGTGCCTTGGCATACGTCTTGGCGGCGTTCCGCGCTGTTTCGGGCTTTCGTGATATGGAGTTTGAGGTGGTTGTGAATGGGAAAAGCTATGCCGCCGCGTCAGTGGTGATTACCAAGGTACGGTACTATGGTGGCCCCTTCGTGATTGCGACAGAAGGTGGGATAGAGAATCCCCGGCTTGATGTTCTTTTGTTGAAAAATGCAGGACTTGCTGCCGCTTTTCGGTACGGGGCGGCACTTCTCCTTAATCGCCTGTCGCAATTGTCGGATGTCGAGATGCTGGAAACGAAAGAGGATGTTTTGGTGACATCGTCAAGAGTATTTCCATGCCAACTTGATGGTGATATTTGCCTAAAGACACCCTTACGTATCGCTCTCGATCCAACGCCTCTTCGGATCTTACGGGCATCAGAGAATTGAAGCGCTGGACGTTCTGCATACACGAATACCCGCTTCGCTGTATGATTACGTGATCGTAAAAATGGTCACGCGGATTAAATTTAGCTCCAATATCATGGTTAATGCGGGCCCGAATCCGCGTTTATTCTAGAATGAGAAAAGAAAGCTAAATTAAGGATTATCCGGTACATACTGGGTATTCATGCTTAATGGAAAGCTGAAAAATTTAGAAGTAGGTAAGGAACTCCTGTGATGTTGCCCAATTGAGAACGAAGGTAAGGTAGTGCCTTCGCCAAGGAAAAAATATCGCAACATATTGATATTGAAGCAGAGTATCTCCCATATGAAGAAGCGCTTATCGCTTATCTGAAGCAGTTAAAGGCGGATGGCAAGGAAATCATCCTCGCCACAGCTTCACACCTGAGCTACGCCAATCAGGTTGCGGAGCATCTGGGTATCTTCGACAGGATAATGGCAACCGAGGGTGAAAACAACCTCAAGGGCCATAACAAACTTGCTGCAATCCGGGAACTCTTGGGGGATGAAGACTTTGCCTATGCGGGAGATAGCTCGGCTGATACGCCGATCTGGCTGGCCGCCGCCGCCAACATCATGGTAAATGCGCCGGCCCGCAATGTCGCTGAAGCAGAAAGAGACGGAAAGCTGATCTGGCAGCACAAATCCGAAAGTTCCGTATTGAAGGCGGTCATGAAAGAAATGCGTCCGCATCAATACGCGAAAAACATTCTGATCTTCGTTCCTTTGGTCACCTCTCATGAGTATTTCGATTTTGCGCATTTATGGGTGACGTTGCTGGCGTTCGTTTGTTTCAGTTTTTGCGCTTCTGGCGTCTATTTCCTCAATGATCTTCTTGATCTGCAGGAAGACCGGCGACATCGTAGTAAGAAATATCGACCGATCGCGTCGGGCGCGCTTCCCTTAACGTTAGGCGTTGCGGGTGCGCTTGGGTTTCCACTTTTCGCTTTCGCTGTCTCGATTGCATTTCTCCCGACTGCATTTGTCGTTGTGTTGTTAGTCTATTTTTCAATTACCAATGCCTATTCTTTCCTGTTGAAGCGACTTACAATCGTTGATGTGATGACACTGGCTATCCTCTATACCATGCGTGTTGTCGCTGGCGCGGCGGCATCGGGGGTTGACCTTTCTTCCTGGCTGATCGCGTTTTCGGTCTTTATCTTTGTCAGCCTCGCCTTCATGAAACGCTATATTGCAGTATCTGCTCTGTCGGAGAAGAATAGCCAGGTCCGCGGGCGCGGGTATTCTGCGGATGATAGTGAAACGATGTTCAGCCTTGGCATAACGAATTTTACTGCGGCAGTTGTTATTCTTGCACTCTATATCAATAGTTCTGCCGTGTTGCAGTCGTATTCAACGCCGGGGTACTATGGCTGCTTTGCCTGATTGTCCTGTTTTGGGGAAACCATATCTGGGTCTGCGCACGCCGGAACGAGATCCCGGACGATCCGGTGGTTTTTGCTATTAAAGACCGGGCTAGTCAGTTGGTTGGCGTGGGTTTTGTGATTGTACTGTTTCTTGCAAAATATATACAGTTTTGATCATCTTCGAGGCGACGCGTACTTAATGGAGACTTTTTAAAATGTCATTCCTCGTTCTTAGCCTTATTCTGTTGACCGTGTTCTCGTCAGCCTGCGCGCAGCTTGTATTGAAGCTTGGCGTCGGGGATCAGAAAATGCAGGCGGCGATGCAGTCCGGAGTCGTGGATTCCTTTATTGCTGCTGCCTTTCGCCTTTTATCTGGCTCGGGCTGATCATTTATGCATTGAGCGTTGTGCTTTGGGTGTGGGTTCTGTCCAAGGTTGATTTAAGTATTGCCTATCCTTTTGTTGGCATCGGCTTTGTTGTCACGATGCTGTTCGGAATACTTCTTCTTAACGAGAATGTCACGCCGATGCGAATTATCGGAACCGTTCTGATTGTTGGTGGCTGCGTTCTTGTTGGAAGGTCAGCTTGAGACCTACACCCAAATAAAAACCCGCATCGTTCGCCGAACAAGCCGTTCAGCATCGATGCGGGTGGTTAGATTAGACTGCTTTAAAATCAGGCGGCAGGCATGTGATAGCCGGGTGTAGAGAGGGAGAGGTCGATTTCCGCCTCCGTCATATCTTCGACGATATTCTCGAAAAGCGGGGACGACAGGTAGCGTTCCCCTGTATCGGGCAGCATGCAGAGAATGACCGAACCTGGTTCCGCCTTCTCCGCAACTTTCATGGCGACGGCAAAGGTTGATCCCCCGGAAATACCTGTAAAAACCCCTTCTTGCTGCGCCAATTTTTGCGACCATTCGATGCCTTCAGTTCCGGCAATCGGGATCAGTTCGTCATAGTTACCCTTATCCAGAGCTTCCTGAAGAACTAACGGAATGAAGTCAGGGGTCCAACCTTGAATTGGGTGGGGCTCAAAAGACTTATGCCCTTCACTTGGTGATCCGCTGGCGTCACGTTCTTGCGCGACACCGCTGCCAACAAGCTGTGCATTGGCCGGTTCCGTCAGGATAATCTTGGTTTCCGGGCGTTCTTTCCTCAAGGCCCGGGAAACACCAGTTATCGTACCGCCCGTACCATAGCCGCTGACCCAGTAGTCAAGGCGCTGATCCTTGAAATCCGCGAGAATTTCCCGGGCAGTGGTGTTTTCATGGATCAGGGCGTTGTCGGATGTTTCAAACTGGCGCGCCAGGAACCATCCGTTTGCTTCCGCCAGCTCTTTCGCCTTTTGATACATGCCGAAACCTTTTGCGGTCCGTGGTGTGAGTACGACCTTGGCGCCAAGGAATCGCATGAGCTTGCGCCGCTCAATTGAAAAGCTGTCGGCCATTGTGACGACGAGAGGGTAGCCCTTGGCGGCACATACCATGGCGAGTCCGATGCCTGTGTTTCCGCTCGTGGCCTCAATCACTGTTTGGCCTGGCTTCAAATCGCCGCGCTTTTCTGCCTCCTCAATGATCGAAATGGCGAGACGGTCTTTAACGGACGCCGCCGGATTAAAAAACTCCGCTTTTACGTATATCTCAACGCCTTTCGGCGCGAGTCGGTTAATGCGGATACAGGGCGTATCACCAATTGTATCGACAATAGAATTATACAGGCGCCCGCGCCCTTCTGTCGTTCTCGAGTTGTTTTGCTGCATTTTACACTCCCGGTTTTGGTTGGCTGAGCCAGTTTTATTTAGCCATGTGAAGAGCTGCGATTTTGTGGGGGTAAGCCTAAAGGCAGCTATTTTAAAATGCAAATGCAATGCAAGTTTAAACAAAGAAATCCGGTGAAATTGCAACGGTCATCACGCAGTGCAGGAACTGAGGGTTTCAAAAATTCGACCCGTCATTCCGCCAACAGTATCGTACTGCCGGGCAATGGTCCTGTTAATAAAAAAAGACACTAATTTCTATATTTTTTCTATATACTTTTAAGTAATAATAATATTTTATTTAACAATAAAGTACGGTTACATGATTATCCCTTCATACTGCAAATGCGAACAAAAAAATACTCGGAGTTTTGAAATGTTTTATTGACGCTCGGCAAACCGCTTGCCTATACTTTGGCCAGCTACCGTATTTATCCAACTATAGAATACGGAGACAAGAATAACTAAAAAATCGAACAATAGTGGGAGGCTATCCTGTTTGAATTTTTGCAGTTAGTCATCGGGGGCGTCTCGATCGGATGTATCTATGCCCTCGTAGCACTCGGGTTCGTTTTAATCTACAAAGCGACGGAAGTCGTCAACTTTGCACAAGGCGAGTTGATGATGCTGGGGGCTTTTCTCGCCTATACCTTTATTTCCATTCTGGGGTGGAATTACTGGGTAGGCGCGGCAGCGGCGATTGTCTGCATGTTTTTTGCCGGGAATCTGGTTGACCGGGTTTTCCTGCGGCCCGTCCTGGGTCAGCCACAATTTTCCATCGTCATGGTAACCATCGGCTTTGGCTATATGGCCCGGAGCGGGGCGGGCATGGTGCCGGGATGGGGAACGGAGACATATGCGATTTCGACCCCCTTCTCTAGTGAGGGGATGCAGCTTGTTCCGGAATCGATGGGATCCCTAGTGATCTCGCAAACGGATGTTTCCGTGATTGTCGCAACAATAATCCTATGCGCAGTTCTCTACACCTTTTTTACCCATACACGGCTTGGCATTGCCATGCAGGCGTCATCCCAGAACCAGCTGGCGGCCTACTATATGGGTATCCCGGTAAAAGCCGTTTTTTCAATGATCTGGGGGATCAGCGCCGCTGTGGCCGCCGCCGCCGGCATCCTGCTTGCCCCGACCACTTTAATTGATACGAACATGGGCTTTATTGGGTTGAAGGCCTTTCCGGCGGCGGTCCTGGGAGGCTTCGGGTCTATCCCTGGAGCAGTCATTGGCGGCCTGATCATTGGTATTATTGAAACACTTGCCGGATTTTACCTGCCGCCCGGGTTTAAGAATGTCGCTGCCTATGTCGTCCTACTCATTGTCCTGGTCGTCCGTCCGCAAGGACTGTTCGGTCAGAAAACCGGGTAGAGGGTTTAGTCATGCGGTTTTTGTTCAAGACGAATTATAATCAGGACATTCGAATTGCGAAGCATTCCGGATATTACTGGTCCTACGGTCTATTACTGCTGATTGTCCTTGCGGCGCCTTTCGTTCTGGAAGGATATTATATTGGCCAGATGACACAGCTCTATATCATCGCCATTGCAGGTGTCGGGTTGATGCTGCTTGCTGGATATACTGGATTGATCAGTCTTGGCCATGCGGCCTTTTTCGGCATTGGTGCCTATACGGAGGCTGTGCTGACGGGGAATGGCGTTCCACTTCCTTTCGTTGAGGAGCCGGTTGTTTTCTCCTTCGTTGTCTCCATGCCGGTTGCGGCAATCTTTTCGGCGTTGGCCGGGGTGGTAATTGGTATTCCGGTGCTGCGACTGACGGGGATTTACCTCGCCATTGCGACTTTTGCCTTTGCCCTGGTTATTGAGGAAATCCTGTCGCGCTGGGAAAGCGTGACCAATGGCTACTCGGGTCTGCTCGTTGAATCCCTTTATATCGGTGATCTGGAGCTAACGGATGGTCCGCCGTTCTACTTTCTCTGTCTTGGAATGTTGTTGTTGGTGCTCCTATTATCCATCAACCTCCTGCGCTCTCCAACAGGCCGGGCGATGATGGCCATTCGCGATTCCGAGATTTCTGCGCAAAGCATGGGCGTTAATCTGGCGCAAGTTAAGACAAAGGCCTTTGCCTTGAGCGCGGGTATCACGGGTCTTGCTGGAGCTCTTTTTGCACATAAACTGGGCTTTTTGTCTCCCGAAAGTTTTACCATTTTCCAGTCACTGGAACTTCTGGTCCTGGTTGTCGTAGGAGGAATTGGTTCCCTTCACGGGGCGATATTCGGGGCGATATTTGTGTTGGCGCTGCCTCAGGGGCTTGCCATTTTAAAGGATTACCTGCCTGTTGCAATTGCGGAAACGCCGGGTATTGAACCCTTTATTTTCGGCCTGATTCTGGTGCTGGTTATTATTTTCGAACCCTATGGCATCTATGGTCGCTGGCTGAAGATTAAACTCTATTTCCAGATGTTCCCTGTCTATAAAAAGGCGACCTTCAAGCGGCAGAAAGCCTATATGAAGTCGGAACGGTTGAAATGACTTTATTCAAAGCAGAAAATCTGGCGATTAATTTTGGCGGCGTGAAGGCTGTCGATGGTGTGAATTTCGAGATAAAAAAGGGTGAATGTTTTACGATCATCGGCCCCAACGGCGCAGGCAAGACGACAATTTTCAACCTGATTAGTCGCATCTACGACTCAACCGAAGGAACCATGATCTTTGACGGGCAGGATATTACGAAGGTTCCTCCCCATGCAATCGCCAGTCTTGGGATTGCCCGGACATTTCAGAATATCGAGTTGTTTGAGCATGCATCGGTGCTGCAAAACCTGCTGGTCGGACGACACTGCCATTCACGCACAGGGTTATTTTCAGAACTGATGTTTCTTCCCTCGGTCCGGCGGGCAGAAGTGGCGCACCGGGACAAGGTGGAAGATATTATCGATTTTCTGGATTTACAGCATTACCGAGACAGCCTGATCATGAACCTGCCCTATGGCGTGCGAAAAGTTGTCGAGCTGGGCCGCGCGCTCTGTACTGAGCCTAAGTTGATCCTGTTGGATGAGCCTTCGTCTGGCCTCAATGTGGAGGAAACGCAGGATATGTCCTTCTGGATTGACGATATCAAAAAGGATCTCGGGATTACGGTCCTGATGGTTGAACATGATATGGGGCTGGTATCTGAAGTGTCTGACCAGGTGCTGGTGTTGAACTATGGGCGGATGCTGGCACATGGCTCTCCGCAGGAAGTCCAGAATGATCCCGAGGTAATCAAGGCTTATCTGGGGGAACAGGAATGACGGAATCAATGCTGAAAATTCGAAATATCGAAACCTATTATGGTCCGATCATGGCCATTCGCGGGATTTCAATCGATGTGCGCGAAGGGCAGATTGCGGCTGTTCTTGGGGCTAATGGCGCGGGGAAAACCACTATCCTGAAAACCATCAGCGGCATTATGGATCCTCAAAAAGGAGTTGTTGAATTTGATGGCGAGGAGATCCAGAAGCGCGACCCTGACTGGATCATGCGCCGGGGGATCAGCCATGTACCCGAAGGTCGGGAAGTGTTCCCCTTCCTGAGTGTTCATGAAAACCTGATGATGGGAGCGTATACACGAAAAGATCGGGATGGGGTCGCTAAGGACGTTGAACTTGTTCATGGCTATTTCCCTATCCTGAAGGAACGTACGGATCAGCCCGCAGGCCAGCTTTCAGGCGGGGAACAACAAATGCTCTCGATCAGTCGGGCCCTGATGTCGCGGCCGAAGCTGATGTTACTGGATGAGCCCAGTCTCGGTCTTAGTCCGCTTCTTGTAAAAGAGATATTCACGATTATCAAACGGCTGAATGTGGAGCAGGGGATGACCATGCTTCTGGTTGAGCAAAATGCAAATATCGCGCTGCATACGGCGGATTTTGGCTATGTGCTCGAGGTTGGCCGTATCGTGATGGAAGACACGACGGAGAACCTTCTGCAAAAAGAGGATATCCGTGAGTTCTATCTGGGTATTCAGGACCATGGCGTCCGTGGCAAGCGACGCTGGAAAAAGCGGAAAACCTGGCGTTAGAGTTGGTCGAGGCTGGAGGGATGAAGATGAATGCAATGACGTATCCACCAACAGTTATCGATGGCGCCGAAACTACGGCACAGCTTTTCTGGAAACGGGTAAAGCAGCACCATCAGAAGATCGCCATGCGAGAGAAAGAATTCGGCATCTGGCAAAGCATCACCTGGGCTGAATACGGAGAAAGAGCACGTGTCTGCGGGCTTGGTATGGTTGCCCTTGGCCTCAAGCGGGGAGAGACTGTCTCGATATTGAGCGATAATAATCCTGAGTGGCTCTATCTCGATATGGGAACGCTCGGTGTTGGCGGTGTCAGCAATGGAGTTTACACAACAGATAGTTCAAAGCAGGTGGAATATCTTTGCCTGGATTCACGAACCCGGATATTTGTCGCGGAGAATGAAGAGCAGCTGGATAAAATTCTGGCAGTACGCGAACGGCTGCCCGATCTCTTGAAGATTGTCGTTCTTGATATGGAGGGGTTGCGGGATTTCAAGGATGAACAGGTCATCAGTATTGATGAGTTATACCGGCTCGGTGAAACCTATCACAGGGATCATCCGGATTTCTGGGAAGAGCAGATAGCCCTGTCAAAAGCGGAGGATCTGGCGATCCTCATCTATACATCAGGGACTACAGGACCTCCCAAAGGGGCGATGATCTCCCATCGGAACCTGATGTTCCAGATCTCGAACCTGACGCCGATTATCAATTTCGGGCCGGAAGACGAGCAGCTTTCATTTCTGCCACTATGCCACGTGGCGGAGCGGTCTTTCAGCGTGTTTTTACCGCTTTTTGCCGGCTCGGTGATTAATTTCGTTGAGGGACCGGATACTGTGCCTGAAAATATCAGGGAGGTTTCGCCAACTGTTTTCTTCGCGGTGCCGCGCATTTGGGAGAAATTCTATTCCGCGATTACGCTGCAACTGAAAGAAGCAACGAAGCTCCAGCAGACCGCCTATAAAATGGCGATTGGCGCAGGCTATAAAATCGCAGAGCGGAAATTAAACGGCGAGGAGCCTACCGGCTGGGAGAAGGCAAAATTCTGGCTGGCAAATCAATTGGTTCTGCGTAATGTCAAGCGTCTTCTGGGGCTCGACCGGGCTCATTATCTCGGATCGGGGGCCGCGCCCATCTCACCCGACCTGATCAAATGGTATCTGGCGCTCGGCCTTAATATGTATGAGGTTTACGGTCAGACGGAAAACACCGGCGTTGCCACAACGAATTTGCCCGACCAATTCAAGCTTGGGTCCGTCGGGATTGCGGCGCCGAAAACAGAGGTGCGTATTTCAGATGAGGGTGAGATTCTCCTGAAAGGACCGCATGTGTTTCTCGGTTACCTGAACCAGCCCGAGAAGACGGCCGAGACGGTTACTGATGGATGGCTGCATACCGGTGACGTTGGCTATATCGATAACAATGGGTTCGTTAAAATAACCGACCGTATGAAGGATATTATCATTACGGCTGGGGGGAAAAATATTACTCCGTCCGAGATCGAAAATCAGCTTAAATTCAGCCCCTATATTTCCGATGCTGTGGTTATCGGGGACAAGCGAAAGTATCTGACCTCACTGATCATGATCGATCATGAGAATGTCGAAAAATATGCGCAAGACAAGGACGTGCCGTTCACTAATTTTCAAAGTCTTTGCCGGGCATTGGAAGTTCTGGACCTCATCCGCAGTGAAGTGGAGGAGGTAAACAAGAATTTCGCACAAGTGGAAACCATTAAGGATTTCAGGCTGATCGACGAGATCCTGACGGCAGAAGATGACGAATTGACACCGACGATGAAATTGAAGCGCACATTCGTCAATCAGAAATACAAGGCACTGATCGACACGATGTATGAATGATGATGAATTTCCGTAAATTAGAAAAGTAGGTTATTATAGCAATATCAGGGAAATAATTGGGAGATAGCAAATGAAACGCAGAAGTTTTTTACATGTTTCGCTCGCAGCCGCGACAGCGATGGTGGCAGTGTTTACGGGTTCCATCGGAATCGCCTCGGCGGATCAGGGCATATACGATGACAAGATTGTGCTTGGATCGCATCAACCGCTGTCCGGCCCTGTGGCACTTTGGGGCGTACCGGTGACGAACGGTATGCGGATGGCTGTAGACGAAGCAAACGAGAAAGGCGGCATTAACGGACGTATGATTGAACTCATTGTCGAAGATTCCGCCTATCAGCAGAACAAGGCAGCTCAGGCCGGCGACAAGCTGCTCAAAAAAGACAAGGTTTTTGCTCTGGTTGGTGCGCTTGGAACGCCGACTAATATGGTCACCATGCCACGCGCCCTTAAAATGGGGGTAATGAATGTTTTCCCGGTGACGGCGGCAAACGAAATGTACGAGCCGTATCACAAGCTGAAATTTGGAGGATTTACACCTTATAGCGATCAGATGCAGGCCGCTGTCAAATATTTTGTCGACAACAAGAGTATAAAGAAAATCGGCGTTCTGTATCAGGACGATGATTTTGGTAAGAACGTTCTGCATGGTTGCGAAGATCAGGCCAAGGACATGGGCCTTCCCGAGGTCGTTAAAACCAACTTCAAACGCGGCGCGAAGGACTTTTCGTCCCAGATCGCCCAGTTGAAATCCGAAGGTGTGGAACTGGTTTGCCTGGGCACCATTATCGGCGAGACGATCGGTAGTATGGCGACTGCCAGGAAAATCGGCTACGATCCAATCTTTGTCGTTAGCTCGGCGGGTTACGTTCCGGAAAACATTACATTGGCCAAAGGTCTGACGGAAGGGCTGTATGGTACAAGCCAGACACCAATCCCTTACTATGACGAGGCGACTCCGGAAGTGAAAGCCTGGATGGATGATTATAAGAAGCGCTTCGGCGATGATGCCGTTCTGCAGTCCATCGCTGGTTATGATGCAATGCATGTGTTTATCATGGCGCTTGAGAATGCCGGCCCTGATCTGACCGCCGAGAAAGTTGCCGAGGCGATCGAAAGCATTAAGAATTATGAGAGTATCTTTGGCGGCGCTCCCTACAGCTTCTCCGCGGAGGATCATCTAGGGCCGGATGCGCGTAATAGTGCACGTCTCTCACAGGTTATTGGCGATAGATGGAAAATGATCGGCCCGATCAGTTACTAGACCCTTAAACTGGATGAAGAAAAACCCGGCTTTCGAGCCGGGTTTTTGTACTCTGGATCAGCTTTGGGTGTCGCGCGCTACAAGCTCACGATAGAGGTCTTGAATTCGCGCGGTGACCGGCCCGATGCCTTGTCCATTGCCAATCTGCTTTCCGTCAATATACGAAGCTGGAGTCTGGGCACCGAAAGTGCCTGTCAGGAAGGCTTCGTCTGCGCCGTAAGCTTCATAAAGCGAATAGTTTTTCTCGAACACCGGTATATTGTTCGCCTTGCATAGGTCGATTACCTTCTGCCGGGTAACACCGTTCATGCAGTAATCCCCGGTCGAGGTCCAGACTTCCCCTTTGCGCACTATGAAGAAGTTGCAGGCGTTTGTCGTGTTGACGAAACCATGCGGATCCAGCATCAGCCCTTCGTCGGCACCGGCTTGTTCTGCCTGAAGGCAGGCGATGACGCAATTCAGCTTGGAATGTGAATTATACTTCGCGTCTTGCGACATCGGTAATCCGCGAACCTGCGGCACCGTTGCCAGTGAAATTCCTCTTGCCTGAAGATGTGCCGCGGCTTTCGAATACTCCATGATGATTACAATCGTCGGTCCGGATTTTGACAGGGCGGGATGCTGAAAAGGTTTGGACTTCACGCCCCTTGTGATCATCAGTCGGCAATGCACATCATGGGTCATGCCGTTGGCGTTTGCGGTCTGGGTGAGGGCATCCAGCACACCGGTCCGATCCATACCGATATCCAGCGAGATTGCCTTACAACTATCGAAAAGGCGATCCATGTGTTCTTCAAAAAATGCCCACTTCCCGTTGTAAAGTCGCATCCCTTCCCACATGCCGTCACCCAGCATGAAGCCTGAATCATACACGGAAACGCTGGCTTCGTGGCGCGGAACAATCTTTCCGTTCACATAGATCTTGATGGTTTCATTACGAAGATCATCTTCAGCATCATGCGTGCTTCTTTCTTTTTCTTCCATCCTGTCCACCTTCTTTTCATGCATTGGGGCTCTGCATATGACGGTCCCGTACTTTACCGGTTTTCTTTCCAAGGTGAATGAAAATCCAGGAAAGGGATAAAAGAAAAGATCCTGACACCGATTAAAATCATTGTATCCTTGATATGGGCCCTTACTAAAACAGGTGACAATCTGCTGCGTGTTCCCTACTGTCAAGTGATGGGACGTGAAGAACTTCAGGATAGCGAGTACCCTTGACCGCAAATGATATCTCAATATTGATTGGCCGTATCGCGCTCGGGAATCGGGAAGCTTTTACCGACCTTTATTCCGCTACAAGCCCGAAACTTTTCGGAGTCTGCCTTCGTATCTTAAATAATCGGGCGGAAGCGGAAGACGCCTTGCAGGAAATCTATGTCAAGATATGGCGGGATGCGTCCAAGTTCGCACCGAGTGATTTCAGTCCGATGTCCTGGTTGATTGCGATTGCAAGAAATCACGCTATTGACAGGATTAGAGCGAGTAAGCCTGCCGCGGTTGACATCGATGAAATGGTTGATTTGTCGGATGAAACGGCGAACCCTGAGCAAGAGGCAATATCATCCTCTGATCGGCGCGGAATAGATCGTTGCCTGGACGAATTGCCGGAAGCGAGAGCCGCGGCGATACGCGGGGCCTATCTTGAGGGTTATAGCTATCAGGAACTGGCAGAACAGCAGAATATTCCGCTGAATACAATACGAACCTGGCTGCGGCGCGGCCTTTTAAAACTGAAAGAGTGTCTCGAGAGATGACAGCTGAGAACGACATGAAGGGGCCAGACGATATACTCGCCGCCGAGTATGTGCTTGGTGTCCTGCCACATGCGGAAAGGACTGCCTTCGCGGTGCGCCTTTCCTCTGAGGCGTCGTTGCGGGCTCGCGTTCAGTTCTGGGAGGGGCATTTTGCAGAACTAGAAGACGAGTTTGAGCCTGTAACCCCTCCTGCCCGACTATTGTCGGATATTGAAGCGGAGGTTTTTGCGTCGGGCACCAGAGCATCTGCCGCCTCTTCCGGCTGGTGGGGAAATGTTGGATTCTGGCGCGGGTTGAGCGCTATTTCCCTTGCTGCGATTATAGTACTCGGCGGGCTTTATAGTGGAATCATTTCCGGACCTGAAGGACCGGAGACCATTGCTCCGCCTGTGTTCGTCGCCGAGCTGTCCAGTGAAAGCGGGGAAGTGGAACTGGTTACTCTCTATGATGCGCGTAGCGGCATTCTGAAAATCAACCGGGTTAAGGGTGCGCCAGCCTCCGGACGGTCGTTCGAGCTTTGGCTGATTGAAGGTGGAAATGACCCGGTCTCTCTCGGTTTGGTCCCGACAGCGAGCCGGGGTGAAGTTGCGGTGCCCGAAGCCCTGCGTGATAAATTCCCGGATGCAGTCATCGCGATCAGTGACGAGCCTGCAGGCGGCTCACCCACCGGTCAGGCAACCGGTCCGGTAGTTGCGGCGGGCAAAGCGATAGAGATCTAAAAAAATTCTGAAGTCTGAAACTATTTTTGAAACACTCTCGTTACTCCCTGTAACGGTTCGTTAACGGACCGGGTATTCAACAAGGAGAATAGGAATGAGACTTAAAAATATGTTACTCGCGGCTACGCTCTCGCTGCCTGTTGCTGTTGCCGGGTGTGCTGCTTCAGCAGATAATCCGATGGTAGGCGGAGCCCCGATGTACGAAAGTAAGAACATCGTCGAAAACGCATCGAATTCCAAGGATCATGAAACACTGGTTGCCGCCGTGAAGGCCGCCGGTCTTGTCGAGACTCTTCAGGGAGAGGGGCCCTTTACCGTTTTTGCCCCCACGGATGATGCCTTTGCGGCGCTGCCCGCAGGCACTGTTGAAACGCTTTTGAAGCCTGAAAACAAGGATATGCTTACGAAGATCCTGACCTGTCACGTGGTCGCTGCGAAAGCACTTTCCGGCCCGATCAAGGGTATGGTGGATGACGATAGCGGGGCTCATCCTGTTAAAACAGTTGGCGGATGTGAGTATACCGCCATGTACAAGGGCGATACCATCATGCTCAAGGATGGCCAGGGCAATATTGCCAATGTCACGATTGCAGATGTGGAACAGTCAAATGGCGTGATCCATGTGATTGACAAGGTTCTGCTTCCCGCGTCCTAACCGGATAGACCATCCGCAGCCGTCACTGCGGATGGTCGCTCCAGGGCCGTAAACCCGTTGCAGGGTTTGCGGCCTTTTTATTTGCTCGCCTCCCGATGATGTGTAAATCTTTATCAAGCTAAAAGCTCCAGACGTGAATTTCCGGCATTAAGCCGGAGACAATAAATAAGAACCCAAAGGGAGACGGGAGATGGATTTCGGATTTGAACTTCGGCGGATTATCACCGGGCATAACGATAAGGGCCGCTCAGTCGTTACATTGGACGGGCCACCAAGCCGACGAATTGGCAATCTCAGAGACATATGGAATTCAGTTGGTTCTGAGGTGGATAGCGCCAGCACAGAAGACCGGGGCGCGATGCCTGTATCTTTGTCACCCGTGCCGGGCGGGAATAATTTTCGCTGGTTTCTTGTTCAGCCCGTCGATCCGTCGATTAGCGAAGAGGAATATGCGAAAATCGTGAAAGAACGTTTTGCCTCGATGGGAGCGGAACATGAGCAGCCGGATACCAGCCGTCACCCGGCAATGCACAAGACGGAAACTATCGACTATATAATTCTTCTCTCCGGCGAGGTGACCCTTCTGCTGGACGAGGATGAGAGGGACCTGAAACCCTTTGATGTTGTTGTTCAGCGCGGCACCAATCACGCCTGGGTTAACAAGGGAACGGAACCGGCGTTGCTTTGCGCCATACTCATCGACGCAAACGTCAGTTAAACGAACCGTTCGTTTTTACTGCTGCCGCTAAAAAGAATAAGGTGGAATAAAACCAGGAGAGCAAAGCATGAGTATTGATTTTACCCCCGAACAATTGCAGATCAAGGAAAGCATTACCCGGCTATGCAGCAGGTTTGATGACAGCTATTGGTTGAAGCGGGATCAGGATGGCGTCTTCCCCGAGGATTTCTGCCGGGCGATCGCGGATGAGGGCTGGATGGGGATCGCTATGCCGGAGGAATATGGCGGCAGCGGCCTTGGCATCTCTGATGCCGCAATCATGGTTCAGGCGATTACGGAATCCGGGGCGGCAAATGCCGGTTTTGCGGCGATCGCCATCGGGATTTTCGGCTTGAACCCGGTTGTTGTGTTCGGCACGAACGAACAGAAGGAGCGATGGCTGCCGCCCATCATTAAACGCGAGGATATTGCCTGCTTCGCTGTGACTGAACCGAATACCGGGCTGGACACCACGCGCCTTAAAACGCGCGCTATTCGTGACGGTGAAAATTACATAATAAAGGGCGAGAAAATCTGGACCTCGACGGCACTGCAATCAAACAAGATGCTCCTGATTGCCCGCACCAAGAGCGAGGAGGAGACGGCGCGACCTATCGATGGCTTGTCACTTTTCTATACTGATCTCAATCGCGACTATGTCGAGATACGACCGATTGACAAGATGGGCCGCAAATGCGTCGATTCCAACCAGTTGTTCATCGATGACCTGCCAGTTCCGAAGGAAGACCTGATCGGAGAGGAAGGAAAGGGATTCCGATACCTGCTGCATGGCCTGAATGCAGAGAGGATCTTGATATCGGCCTCGATGGTCGGGCTTGGTCGTTGCGCTCTGAAGCGTGCAGCCACTTACGCGCGCGAGAGAGAAGTTTTTAATCGACCAATTGGCATGAACCAGTCAATTCAGCACCCGCTTGCCGAATCTTGGGCGGAGCTGGAAGCTGCAAACCTCATGGCGTTCAGGGCAGCACAGCTCTATGACTCTGGCAAGGAATGTGGGCTTGAAGCAAATGGGGCCAAATATCTTGCCGCCGAAGCGGCCTTCAAGGCATGTACAAACGCCGTGATGACCCATGGCGGTATGGGTTATGCCAAAGAGTTTCATGTTGAGAGATATTTGCGCGAATGTCTAATTCACCGGTTGGCGCCGATTAGCCCGCAGCTTATATTGAGCTATCTGGCGGAACGGGCTCTCAATTTGCCGAAATCCTATTGAGTGTAAAATCAAGGCAATGGTTGCTTTTTTCTTGTTGTTTGTCGCCAAGTCTGTAAGGCTTTATACATAGCGCTTTCCAAAAATAACACGGAGATAAAATCCGGAGGGAGGAAAACATGCGTGTCATACTCATAGGCTGCGGTATCGCGGGGGCAGCCCTTTCACTGACCTTGCAACGGGCCGGCATTTCTCACATTGTATTGGAGCAAGCCTCTGAACTCTCCGAGATTGGGGCGGGCTTGCAACAGAGCCCCAACAGCATTCGCATCCTTGAATATCTCGGGTTGAAAGATGAATTAGCCCGGATCGGAGTACCGCCGCAGGCCCATCTTTTCAAGGACTATAAAACTGGCGAGGTATATTTGAAGACTCCCTTGATGCCTAAGGTGGAGGAATTTTTTGGCGCGCCCTATTACCATGTTCATCGCGCCGACTTGCTTGACGTCCTGGTCAATGCGATGGATCCGGATAATATCCGCCTGAACAGCAAGGTTATTGACGTTACCGAGCATGAAAACGGTGTCGAGGTACGCTTAAGCGATGGCACGACTGAAAAGGGTGATGTACTGATTGGCTCTGACGGCCTACATTCCATGGTCCGTGAAGCATTCTTCGCACCGGAAAAACCCCGGCCTTCCGGCTGTGTCGCCTGGCGGGGGCTTGTGCCGGTAAAAATTGCGCAGGACCTCGGATTTGAGCAGAACTCCTATGTCTGGATGGGCCCGCACCGTTCGGCAGTGCTGTATTATGTCCGCGGTGGCGATCTATTTAACTGGGTTGGTATCGGGCCTTATAACGATAACGCCAAGGAATCATGGTCCCAGACAGGCTCCCGCGATGCTGCCCTTAAGGAATATGACGGTTGGAATGACCAGATCAGGGAGTTGATTGCGGGCACGGAAAGCCTGTTCATGACGAACATGATTGACAGGGAGCCGCTGGATTCCTGGGTGACGGACCGGGTCGCATTGATGGGGGATGCTGCCCATGCCATGATGCCATATCACGCGCAAGGGGCCGGACAAAGCATCGAGGATGCATGGGTTCTGGGACGCTGCCTGGAAATGGCGGAGGGTGATATACCCGCGGCGCTTAAGAAGTATGAAGGACTTCGACTTGCTCGTGCGAACCGGGTGCTACAACAATCCCGCGCGGCGGAACATCTGTTTCATATGAGTGACCCGGAGGAGATGGCGCGGCGTAATGCCCGTTTCGCCAGGCATCAGCGTGAAGATCAAGATGGCTTCCCCGCCGGTCAGCGTTGGCTTTATTCCTATGACGCAGAAAAGGCTGTGATGGGAACGGATGATGAATGGCGGTCACTCGCGTGGTAGAAAAACAAATAAAAACAATAATGTAAGGTAAAGAAAATGGCAGGGCTGTATTACGAAGAATTTGAAGTCGGGATGGAGTTCAAGCATGCGTTAACCCGTACCGTGACCGAGATGGATAATGTCATGTTCTGCGCAATGACACATAATCCTCAGCCCCTGCATCTGGATGAGGAATTCTCGAAAGAAACGGAATACGGCCAGCGTATTGTCAACAGCCTGTTTACACTGGGGTTGTTAGTCGGCGTCACCGTTTCTGAGACAACACTCGGAACCACAATCGGTAATCTCGGGATGACGGATATCCGATTTAAAAATCCGGTATTTCATGGAGATACCATCCACGTTGTCACCCGGATCAAGGAAATGCGGGAAAGCAAGTCACGCCCGACGGCGGGCTTGGTGGTATTTGAGCATATAGGATATAATCAGCGGGATGAAGAAGTAGCCTATTGCGTCCGGACAGGTCTGATGAGGAAACGGCCATGAAGTTGCTGCGATCCTGGCTTTTTGTGCCTGGCGATAATGATCGCAAGCTGGAAAAGGCACGCGGAAATAGCGCAGACGCCCTGATCCTCGATCTTGAAGATTCCGTCGCGGATGATCGTCAGGTCATCGCGCGGGAAATGGTTGCGAAATTTCTTGCCGCCAATCCGGATAGAAGTAGCCAACAGCTCTGGGTGAGGATTAATCCGCTGGATACGGATATGGCCTTACCGGACCTTGCCGCCGTTATGTCCGGCGCTCCGGATGGTATCGTTCTGCCGAAAGTTTATTCTGCGGCGGAAGTCAATCGGCTGGCTGATTTCCTGTTGGCGCTTGAGGCGCGGGAGGGGCTGCCATTGGGCTCAACGAAAATATGCAGTGTTGCGACGGAAACGGCTGCGTCCCTGCTTACCTTTGATACATATCTCAAAGATATCTCCGGCCGATTGGTTGGCATGACATGGGGCGGGGAAGATCTGGCGGCGGCCTTGGGTGCCGCAACAAACCGGCATCCTGCTACTGGTGAGTATGATGAGCCGTTCCTGCTGGCCCGCTCCCTCTGTCTGGCGACGGCCCGCGCCATCGATGTGCAGCCTGTCGGCGTTGTATTCGTTGATTTCCGTGACCTGGATGGACTGGAAGAAGAATGCCTTCGCGATCGCAAATCGGGATTCATTGGCAAGATCGCCATTCACCCGGCCCAGGTTGACGTAATCAACCGTGCGTTCAGCCCCAGCGAGGCGGAAATAGAACATGCCCGCAAAGTTATTGATATTTTCGCGCAGAATCCCGGCATGGGGACTGTCGGGCTTGAAGGCAAGATGCTGGACATGCCGCATTTGAAGCAGGCACGGAATGTTATTGCCCTCGCCGAGCAGCTTGGTTAGATCAATAAAAACGTCAACAATAATGAGTTAAAAAAATGACTGATACTGAAACCCTGACCCCGATATCCGCTGATGAACATGCAAAGGCAATGGCGGAATACATCCGAGAGGGCGAAGCGCGAGCCTATGCCCTCGGTAATCGTGGGCCTATCCGCTTCGGGCCCGATGGCAAAGTACATAAAGACATTCTGGATGCCTATCAGGAGCACGGGTTTTATGTGTTTGAGAATGTGGTCACGGATGAAGAACTGAATGAGCTTCGCGCGGATGTTGAGACTGTCCTGCAACGGGCGCCGGTTTTTCCGGATTCCGATGTTGATGCGCTTGGGCGGCCAGCCCTTGGCCCGGAATTTGTGAGAGCGCCCTATCGCTTTGCCAAGCCCTTAAGCGACCCTCTGGGAGGGACAACGAAAAACAAGGGTCGTCATCCCGTCAAGATGCTGAATCCGACGCCATCTGATGATGCGCCAAGCTGGACGATTGAGCTTTTGCACGGCAACTTGCATCTGATGGACTCCTGCCTGCGCCTCTATGGCCATCCTGGTTTGCTGGCAGTTGCGGAGGCGATCAACGGTCCGGACTTTGTCCCCTATAATGAGGTAACCTTTATCAAGGAGCCGGGCCTCGGTCCTTCTGTCGCCTGGCATCAGGATGGCACCACCCATTGGGATGCGCCGGACTGGGATCAGAGCGCTCACGGTTTCAACTTTATGACCCAGCTTTACCCCAGTACACCGGCAAACTGCGTCTGGCTGTTGCCGGGAAGTCATAGGGTGGGCAAAGTGGATATTCGGAAACTCGTCGAGGAAAGCGGATCAGAGCGATTTAAGGATGCTGTCCCTTTGATCTGTAAGGCGGGCGATGTCTTTGCCGTCAATCGACAGCTGGTGCATGGGTCATTCGCAAATTCCTCCCCGGACCGGCGGGTTACGATCAATGCCGGATTTTTTCCGCGTAACCGGGTTCTCAACGTCACAACGAGCCAGCTTGACGAGCGTATGGAAACATATGACGCGGCGCGTATTCACGCCCGTAGCCGCATTATTATGCTTGGAATTGATGCACGTCAGCAGCGGTTCCCCGATGAGCCGAGGTTTTGTTACCAACCGCTGGTCGGTGAGGAAGCAGAAAATCGCTGGAACGAGGAAAACCGGGAGAGAATCCTTAAAAACTACAACCTCAACGACATCTATATTTGATCTTAAGAAATTTGACCGTAAACTTGTGAGCGCGTGCCGGGGGTTGTTTATGAAGCGCGCGATCAAGGAGTAAGGGATATGATTTCGCTATTGATTGCCATCGGCTTGATCGCTGTTGTTACCATTTATGTGATCGTGGCCTATAACGGCTTTGTCAGCCTGCGGGAGCGGATTAAGGAAGCATGGAGTGGGGTCGACGTTCAGATGAAGCTCCGATACAATCTCATCCCAAATCTCGTTGAGACAGTCAAAGGCTACGCAAGACATGAAGCGGGCACATTCGAGGCCGTCACCCGCGCACGAAGTGAGGCAATGGCCAATCAGGGGTCACCGGAGGAGCAGGCCGAGTCTGAGAACCTGCTCACAGGGGCGCTTAGATCCCTATTTGCGCTGGCTGAAAATTATCCTGAACTGAAAGCGAACGAGAGCTTCCTGAACCTTCAACATCAGCTTGCGGAGGTTGAAGATAATATCCAATCGGCGAGGCGCTACTATAACGGTGTTGTTCGCGATAACAACATCAAGATCGACCAGTTTCCCAGTAACCTTGTCGCCGGTGCTTTCAATTTTATCAAGGCGGAATTTTTCGAACTTGCCGAAGATGAAGAGGCCGCCCGCAGACCCGTCGATGTCAAGTTTGACTGACAAGCCAATTCCGGCTCCGGTGCAGCACGCTATGTTCATTTTGACATCTCGCATCCTTATAGTTCTGGGTGTGCTCGGGATGGCTTGTCTGGCCGCACCGGAAGAGCTGCGTGCTCGTGAAGTGATAGAGAATTTCGAAAGCGATCTTTGGGTTCATGCCGATGCATCACTTACCGTGCGGGAGAAAATTACGGTAATCAGTGAAGGGCGGGAGATCAGACGCGGGATCTATCGGGATTTTCCGACGGATTACACGGACAAACTTGGTAACCGGTTTCGCGTCGGTTTCACGGTTGAGAAAGTCACGCGCGACGGACAGCCGGAGCCATTTCATACAGAGCGGTTATCAAACGGCATCCGCGTTTATATTGGCAGCAAGGATAAGTTCATCGAAAAGGGTGTGCATACCTACGCCCTGACATACAGCACGACACGGCAGCTCGGATTTTTTGATGATATCGACGAGTTGTATTGGAATGTGACAGGAAATGGTTGGGCATTTGAGATTGAGAAAGCCAGTGCCCGCGTTCATTTGCCCGATGGCGCAACTATCCTGAATTTCAACGCTTACACAGGATTTGAGGGAGACACGGGAAAGGCTTTTGCCACTCGCGATTACGTAGATGGAATGGGGTTCCATACGACGCAGGCGCTTCAACCGAGAGAAGGGCTTACCATCGCAGTTTCCTGGCTAAGCGGATATGTTGACAGACCTTCTGACGCAGAAAAAATGGGACATATGCTGGCGGACAACCGAATCCTGATTGCCGGCGTGATTGGATTGTTGATTTTGATGATCTATTACTCCGTTATATGGTGGCGGGTTGGGCGGGATCCGGCCGCCGGAACGATCATCCCGTTTTTTGAACCTCCTGCCGGATATTCTCCCGCCGCCATGCGATACATCCGAAAGATGGGATTTGATAACAAGGTATTCACCGCTGCGATCGTCAATATGGCAGTGAAGGGTTTTCTGACAATTTCCGAAGATAGTTCAGGTAACTACCGCCTTGAAAAAACAGGTGAAAACACCGCGCTTTCCATGGGAGAGCGGGCAGTTGCGCGGGGCCTCTTCTCCGCCCTTCGAAATGAAATTGAGTTGAAAAAGAGCAATCATACGTATTTTCGAGAAGCTCGGGATGGTCTGAAAGAATGGCTGCGAACGGAATTTGAGAAAAATTACTTCAATAATAACCGGATGTATTTCCTATCCGGTGCGGGTCTTTCATTTATTGTTATTGCCCTTATGATCCTTTGGGCGAAGGAGCCAGTTCCCACCGCCTTTATCGCGCTTTGGCTCTCAGGTTGGACGGTAGGTGTCTACTTCCTTTTACGCAAAGGCTGGCGTGCCTGGCAATCATTCATTGGGGGTAATGCTGTTTCCGGCGTCAGCGCCGTCCTTCTCACCATCATGATCATTCCCTTCCTTGGCGGGGAATTTGCAGGATTATGGTTCTTTATTGAATTGGCATCTCCGTCGGCGGCAGTTATTTTCCTGCTGATCCAGATCGTTAATGTGGTCTTCTATCATCTATTAAAGGCACCGACCCTATTGGGGCGCAAAATGTTGGATCGATTTGCGGGATTCGCGGACTTTCTGAGCGTGACTGAGAAAGACAGAATGAATTTTTTCAATTCCCCCGAACGCACCCCGGAACTGTTCGAACGCTATCTGCCTTTCGCGATTGCGCTTGATGTGGAAAACGCCTGGGCCGAGCAATTCTCGGATGCGTTCGCGGAAACTGGGGATGGACCTTGGCAGGCACAGGGCTATCGTCCAACCTGGTATCACGGACGTCACTTTAATGCGTCAAACCTTTCGGGCTTTTCGTCGTCTTTGGGAAACGGATTTGCAAGTGCCATATCTTCCGCGTCAACCGCGCCAGGCAGCTCAAGCGGATCTTCAGGAGGGGGCTCGTCAGGTGGCGGCGGTGGAGGTGGCGGCGGGGGCGGATGGTGAAATGTCCGTTCCTGATCCTGCTTGTTAGTCATTTGTCGGCATCGTAGGATGCGGCAAACAGAGGGTTTTGCTCAAAGGGAACAACCATGAAATACAGGCCGGAGAACCCAGAACCCGCCGATGCCGCCTTACGCCGGGCTATTCAGCCCGTGATTTGTTACCCCACTGATGATCTGCCGCTTCCTGCCGCCGGAACATACACCGAGGCGCGACAGCACCTGGAGCTGATAGACGAGGTCGCTGTCGCGCCACGGGATGCAGAGACCTTTCATGTGCCTGCCGGGTATTTTTTCCGCATTGTCAGTGTTGAAGGGCCGCAAGTCGGTGACCTTAACCTCTGGAATTCCAAGAATTTAAACGAACGATTTTTCAGTGGCAAAACCCGCGCCCTGCATGGGACCCATATCAGTGTCGGGGACAGGCTCTGGAGCAACCTTCCCTATATGCGGCCCATGGCGACGATTACCCATGACACGCTGGATTGGTATGGATGGGATGACTATGGCGGCGGCGTTCATGATGTAATCGGAACACGTTGCGATCCTTATACTAACAGACTTCTGAGTGGCGGGGAGTATCATTACTGCTGTCATTCAAACCTCTCCCGTGCCCTTGCAAAAGAAAGGCAGATTGCGATTGCTGACGCGGAACCGCATGTCCATGACGTGCTGAATGTCTTCATGTGTACCGGCTTCACGCAGGACACGCATCAGTATTTCATGAAAGCGAGTCCTGTACGCCCCGGTGACTTTCTGGAATTTTTTGCGGAAATCGATCTTCTGGGTGGACTTTCCACCTGTCCCGGTGGGGATTGCAGCACTGTTCATTCCAGCGATACGGCCAGATGCTATCCCTTGAAAGTTGAGATTTATCGCCCGACAAAGGGTCTTCCATCAGATTGGCAACCGGCTGTTGTAAATCCGTACTCTCGCAACCATGGATTGGTCAAGTGATCAGTTAGGCAGTTAGAGGCTTTGCGATAACTTCTGGATTGAGTGCCCGATTTTTGTAAGCCTGACCGCATGGGCAGAACGGGCAATTGTCAGGGACTTCGAAATATCCCGGTTGAGACGCTCACTTTTGATTTGAAGAGGCGACGGCAATTCTTCAATCAGGGCTGCAAACGCCTTACTTATGTTTTGGCATTGCTGATGGAAGCCAAGCTGCATTTCCATCATTGGCGCCAGACCGTCATTTTCTTTATCCGCCATGTTTGAAAGATGCGCGGCGCCAATCTCCAGCAGCTTGATTTGCGCGCCGATCGCGCCGATTTCCAGGGCTTTCTCCTCAGGGGCAATTTGCGCGAGATCATTAAGCAGGCATTGCATGGAGCCAACCATGCTTCCCGCACCGACAGCATCCTCGATCGCGCGCATACGCATTGACGTGCGAGCGAAAGCTTCTCCCGCTTTGCCAATCAAGTTCTCTTTACTCACCCTGCAATCCGTCAGGCGAATACCCCCATGGGGGCAAGGATGGAGGAAGTCGATATTAACGCCTCCAGTTCGTTTCAGGCCCTCATTGTCTGCCGGAACGAGAATCGCGCTAAATGCTTTTTTACCGTCTGTTTCATCGGTGATTGCGACAATGATAAAACAATCTGCGATGGGCCCGTTTGTCAGATATGCTTTTTCCCCGGTAAGAACATAATTCTTACCCTCGCGCCTGGCGGTTGTTTTGAGGAACTTCGGATGGGCACCGGCTCCCGGTTCCGATATCGCAACTGATATGGTAATCTCCCCTTTCGCAAGGGCGGGCAGCAATAGGTGCTTCATTTTTTCTGGCGCATCCGATGCGATATGCAGTCGGCTGATAAGCCAATGGGACATAAACACCATGGTTGCGCCCGGCACACCGCCCTCACGGCTGAGGCATTGAGCGGCCGCGGAAAGAAAACTGTAGTTCGCGCCAAGCCCGGCGAACTTCTCAGGGATTGAAAGCCCGGCAAGGCCGGAGCTGGCGAAGGCCTGCCACATGTCTTTTGGAAATGTTGTGGCGGTGATCAGTTCCTGCCGTCGTGGCCGGATATGGGAGGCGGCAAATTCCTCCACCTTTTTCAATAGTGCAGATTGGGCCACGTTGAATGATGTCACTTTGCAAATCTCTTTTTGATTATCAGATTATGTTCTCGTCGCATGTTGACAATGCCGGAGCAAACGGACAAGAACCGGACTGCTTCTTAATTTACGCTTTTGCCTTCGTCGTTAAGTTTATTGTCAGATGCCGCATTCCGTCTGCGGGCTTTTCGAGGGGCCAGATATCCCAGCCAGCAGATGGAGAAAAGAGACAGCAGCAACAGGGCGAGGGCAACCGGAAAGTTGATAATTGCCATTGGATCCCCATCCAGAATAACCAGCGTTTGCGACAGTGACAATTCGAGCTTGTTGCCAAGGAAAAAGGCAATAATAAAGATAACGACGGAATAGCCGAATCTTGTCATTAAATAGCCGAGAATGGCGAAGGCCAGCATTACGGCGACACCAAACATGCCTCCCGTTGATGCATAAACGCCAGTGATGCAAAGAACCAGCGCCGCCGAGAAAACAAGCGATTCCGGCGCGCTGATTATTTTCGCCCAAAGCCTGAGGCTGGCTTGACCAATCAGCAAGTTCATCAGGTTAGCCATCATCATCGCGCCGAACAAGCCGTATATGAGCCGACCCTGTTGCTCAAACAGGAGCGGGCCCGGCTGAATTCCGTGAATCTTGAATGCGGAAATGAGCAGGGCCGCCGTAATACTGCCAGGAATTCCAATCGCCAGAAGCGGAATAAGATTGGCGCCCATTACAGCACTGTTGGCGGATTCTGTCGCGGCAACACCCTGTATGTTCCCCTTACCGAATGATTCCGGCTCCTTCGACGCCTGTTTCGTTGAAGCATAACTCATAAAGGCTGCCGCTGTGGATCCAATGCCGGGAATGGCGCCAAGCACAGTCCCTATAACGGCCCCGCGTAACATCACATAGCGACAGGACCAGTATTCCGCCCGGCTTACACGTCTGTCCTCAGGGGCCTGCGTGTCCGGAATGTCAATGGTCGATAATACTGATTTTCCGATTTTGGCGAGGCGACGGAAGATTTCCGCGACTGCCAGCATTCCGATGGCAACGGCAGTGAGCGGTAGACCATCGAACAGCTCGAAATAACCGAAATAGAGGCGAGGGGTGCCATGTTCCGGGTCAAGGCCGATCATGGCAAAGAATAGTCCCAGAACGACGGCGATCAGGGCCTTCGTTATTGAATCACCGATAAGCCCGGCAATGATTGAAAAGGCAAATATCATAAGGGCAAAAATCTCGACTGGGCCCATTTGTAACGCGACGATTGCAAGTGGCGCAGACAAGGTGATAAGGACAATATCGCTGAAAGTGTCGCCGGTTACCGAAGAGAAAAGCGCCATTTTCATCGCTTTGACGGGCTTTCCTTTCTTTGCCAGCGGGTGCCCATCGAGGGCAGTTGCCGCCGCATCGGGCGTACCCGGCGTATTTATCAGGATCGCGGGAATAGCACCTCCGAAAAGTCCACCCTTGTTGACACCGACAAGGAAAGCAATTGCCGGCAATGGATCGAGAACAAAGGTGAATGGGATGGCAACGGCCATCGCCATGACGGGGCCGGTTCCGGGCAGGGCGCCGATAAACTGGCCTACGGCAACCCCGGCAATAACAAACATCAGATTGGTTAAGCTTAACGCATCGCCAAGCCCGTCCAGGACGGTAGGAAGTTCAACCATTTGCATTGGCCTTCATGGCAAGGTTCTTTCAAGCAAGGGAACGACCGTCAGCCAGATGACCACGGGCAGGATAATAACGCCTCCCACCAGCCATCCTACCCGCCGTTCCCCGACTATGAGCATTATTACGCCCACGAACAGGGGGACAACCATTAAAAACCCAAAATTCGCCATGGCCCAAAGCGCGGATATGGTAATTGCCACAAATAGCGATGTTCGAAATAATTCGGGTAAATTAACGGATACCGCACCGGTTGGGAACACAGCCTGTACGACACCAAGAATGACGAGAAGAATAGCGCAGGCATTCGGAATAGACTGCGGTCGCATCCAGCCATAATCAACGATTTCCGTATGCGCTGGAATGACTGCAAAATAAAGCAGGAGACCCAGACTAACAAAGAAAGCACCCGATAGCCGATTAAGCAGCAATGGCCAGATCTCCCGCGCAGATTTCAGTGGCGTAAGGCTTTTAGCGCATTCGACGCTCTATTACCTTACTTACTTTCCGAAAAGCTTTTTAACATTTCCAACGCCGTCAACAAGCATCTTTTGGGTCCCGTCCGGCCCCAAGTCACTCGGGTCCGTTTTTAGCGCATTAACAATCGCTTTTCTTGCAGCATCCGAATTGATTGCATTATGGAGGGCCTTTGCAAGCGCGGCCTTGGCATCCGACGGCAATCCCGCAGGCGCCGCAATGAAGAAATAGGGGTCTACATAAATTTCGTAGCCCTGTTCAACAACTGTTGGCGTTTCAGGCGCGTAGCCATGCCGCGAAGCGTTTGCGCTGGCAATCATCTTGAGGTCACCGCTTTCAATGTAGGGGATATGCGCACCCGCTGCAAAGGAGGCGATGACATGGCCACCGAGAAGATTCTGGATGGCCTCCGCGCTGCTCTTGGTTGAGACAAGCTTGAAGCCTGCACCGGTTTCAGCATCCACATACTTCATCAGCAGTTCCTGCGGCTTGGCGTCGAAGGCAACCAGTGCCCCGCCGTTTGCCTTTGAATAGTCGACCAAGCCCTTAAGATCATCAAACGGGGCGTCTGATTTTGCAATGATGGCAACCTGTGCCCTCGCCACGGTCGCAAGATAATCAAAGCTTTCCAGATTGAACGGCAGTTTGTCACCGCGAAGCACCAGATTTACAAGGATCGGCATGTTGACACCCATGCCCAGTGTTTGTCCATCCGGTTTTGCTACCGCAATGCCGGTGAACATGGCTATGCCGCCGCCGCCGGGCTTGTTTTCAACCACAATGTCCCAGCCTGTCTGGCTTTCCATTTCCTTTGCAATAATGCGACCAAGCGTATCCGTTTCACCGCCCGCATCAAACCCGATCTGCAAAGTTACCGGTCCGGATGGTTTCCAATCTGCGAACGCAGGCACACTTAGCAATAACCACGTAACCAATCCCAAAAACAAACCCTTGAATTTCATGACATCCTCCTCTTAAGTTTTTCTTTTCCCATTATTTTCAAAGTGCTTCGCCCCGGCGCCAGATCATCAAGGTCGATTCCGTGACCCAGTAAATCTTGCGGAATGTACCGTCCCATGATCAGACATCCAGCTATCTTCGCAAGCGCAGGTGCTGTCTGAATGCCATAGCCGCCTTGGCCAGCCAGCCAAAAGAACCCTGGCAGGTTTTCATCAAATCCGCAAACTGGGCATTTGTCCGGAACGAAACTTCGTAATCCCGCCCATTTATTCTCGATCCGCCGGATGGACAAATCGAACGCCGTTTCAATCCGGTCCGCACATACCGCGATATCCAGTTCATCAGGTTGAGCATCACAGGGCAGAGTAATTGATTCGTCCGCCGGTGAGATCAACAATTTGCCAGCATCTGGTTTCAGATAGAACTGCTCGTCAATATCGATGACCATCGGCCATTTGTCCGGATTGATGCCAGAGGGCGCCGCGATAACCATTGCGGTTCGCCGTTTCGGGGTAAGGCCGATTGATGCTGTACCAACCATTTTGCCAATGGAATCCGCCCATGCGCCCGCAGCATTGACGATGGTCTTTGTCTGATACGTCCCATTTGTTGTTGTAATACGCCAATGATCCGAAATTTTTTCGAGCCCGACAACTTCGCTGGTTGATTTCAGAATGCCGCCCTCGGATCTAAACTTGCGTAAATACCCTTGATGCAGGGCGTTTACATCAATATCGCTTACCCGGTCATTCGCGAATCCGGCAGTCGCATAGCCTTTACGAAGTATAGGGATTGCCGCCTCTGTTTCTGTCGCATTCAGGCGCCTGATGCCGCCTGCATCCGAGAGGTCGCTGATCAAACTATCAAGAGAGGCGAGCTGATCGTGACGGGCGATCATGACAACACCACGTTTAGACAGGAGAGGGGATTGAGTAAATCCGGGTGGCGGATTTTCAAAGAAGCTTGCCGATGCCCGGGAAAGTGCGCGGACAGGCGATGGCCCGTATGTGTCTACGAACATAGCAGCGGACCTGCCCGTAGAGTGGTAACCAGGTTGTTCTTCCATCTCCAGCAGCAACACGGAAGCCTCTGGCGCAATTTCAGCCGCCAGCGACGCTCCGGCAATGCCGGCTCCGATGATCGCAACGTCGAATTTGATATGATCTGTCACCTTGTACTTTCGCTATTCAGGAGATTTTCAAAAAGGCTAACATATAAATTTCCGATAGGAAAAGTATTTTTCCGATTAGAAAATATGGACTTGATACCATGATTTCTCTATCGTCAGGCCATGAGCGAAATAGAGGCGGAAAAATCATCGGAAGAAGGAAACAGCCGGGCTCAGGTCGCCGAGCGGGTTCGGGAAATTCGCCGGAAAAAAGGTTTGACGATAAAGGTCGTGGCGACACGCTCCGGTCTGGCCATTTCGACAATCTCAAAAATCGAGCGGAACCTTATGGCACCGACATATGATCGTTTCAGCCGACTGGCGGATGGATTGGGTGTCGATGTATCTGAGCTTTTTATGGCAAAAGGGGAGCAGTTCCTGCCCGGTGAATTCTCCCTCGCGCGAACGGGCGAACACAGTTTTCACCAGACAGAGAATTATACCTATGAAATGCTGTTTCCACATTTGCGCGGAAAGAGTATGATACCGATGCTGGGCACGCTCAAACCATTTGAAAAAATGCGGTTTGATCGTCTGGTAAGCCACGAAGGAGAAGAATTCTTCTTTGTTTTGAAGGGCAGGGTTGTGGTCCAGTTGGAAGGAAAAGACCCCGTTGTTCTGGAAACCGGCGAAAGTATCTATTTCGATAGCCGCCGCGGCCATCTTTATGCTTCGGCTGGGGATGAGGATGCCCGTATTCTTTGTGTTTGTACCAAAATGTCGCCAGATTAATTCTGCATAGTCAGGCGCTGTACTTTCAAGTATCCAGTGGTTTGTCTGAGCAATTTTGTTGCTTACTATTTATCGTCCGATCAAGTTTTGAATACCAGACTAAAGTGGAATCATAATCTACTATGAGCGGGGCTATGTTGCGTAGCTGGCCCATTTTGACTGGGATAGTGATTTTTATATATTTTCATAAATTTGCGTTTTTTGTTTATTTATAAAAAAAACAATAGCATTGATTTTCGTTTGGTTTCATATTTTAGTGATTTCGCATACGCGTCTTGCCGTCGCGCTTGCCCATACGCTGTTCAATATCCCGCTCGCTGTCTGGATACTGGAAGGGTTCATGTCGGGTGTTCCAAAGCAGCTTGATGAAACCGCCTATGTGGATGGGTATTCCTTTCCGAAATTTTTCGTGAAAATCTTCATGCCGACCATTGCGGCGGGGATCGGGGTTGCTGCTTTTTTCTGCTTCATGTTCTCATGGGTGGAGCTACTCCTTGGCAAGACATTGACGGCGGTGGCCGCAAAGCCGATTGCGGCGACCATGACGCGAACTGCGTCAACCTCCGGATATGAACTGGGGCTTCTGGCGGCGGCGGGGGCGTTGACCATCATCCCTGGCGCGATAGTTATCTATTTCGTGCGAAACTACATCGCCAAGGGCTTTGCCCTTGGGCGTGTATAGGAGGTGGATATGGGACTTTCCTGGATGGCCTGGACCTGGCCTACAGCGTCATTTTTTATCTTTATCGCCCTTTGCATCATCACTTTAGGTATCTGGGAATACTTCCGGCCGGGAGGAGACCCACGCCGCGGTGTTTTTATGATTGACACGACCCGGGGCGATCGGTTGTTTATTTCCCTTCTTGGCTCTGCATTTATTTTCCTGGCATGGTTGGGACTGGTAATCGCTCCTCTATACTGGCCACTGGTGATAGCGCTTGTCTGGACTGTATTTGTTTTTCGCTATGTTTAAGCGGTAAAACTAGCCCACACTTGCCATTCTGTATACGTCAAATACGGCGGTCGCCCATTGCTCGGGTTGTTCCTGCGGCAGGTTATGCCCCGCACCTTCGAAGACACGATGTTTACGGAGGCCGACAAATTTCTTTGTATGGTGTCTCGTCCCGTTATTCACGCCATCAATAGTATCAACGCAGAAAGTTACTTTACCGCGGGTATAGTTTTTTTACAGTTGACTCGATACAGCTTCACTGAAGATGTGATATCTAATTGAAAAATATGTATAAATCAAATCGTCCGAAATGTTTGATATGTAAGGACAATGAATATGAGTGAGAATATGACCTTCAGACCTGCGACAAAAAGCGATGCAGAGCATCTGGCGCGTCTGGTAAATTTCGCAGGCGAGGGAATACCTTTTTATTATTGGCAAAAGGTTGCAGAAACTGGACAGAATCCATGGGAAATCGGCAAGAATCGCGCCGGTCGCGAGGAAGGGAGCTTTTCCTATCGCCATACAACCGTAGCCGAGATTGACGGCCAAGTGGCGGGATGTCTGGTAACATATGTTCTGCCGGAGAACCCGGAGCCAATAAACTATGATGAAATGCCGCCGATTTTTATTCCTATTCAGGAACTGGAAGACAGCGCTCCCTCGACCCAGTATGTCAGTGTTCTTGCGGCCTATCCTGAATATAGAAACCTGGGTGTCGGTTCCGGATTACTGGAAATTGCAGAAAAGGAAGGGGCGCAACGTGCGATGAGCATCATTGTTTCGGATGGCAATCCAAACGCCCGGCGGCTTTATGAGCGCGTGGGCTATGTGGTGGAACGCCAACGGGCAATGGTCAAGGAAGACTGGAATGGTGAGGGTGAAAACTGGGTCCTTATGATCAAGGCATAGTTCCTCACTTTATTGGCAACTGACTGGCCATGGCTCCTGTGTAAAAGGCAAAAGGATTTCCGGTGTGGCCAGTGATCTCTGGACGTGGACGCGGCTTGCCTTTATTATGGCGGTTATTGATATCGACGGGACCAAGCAAGACTAAACAAGAATAACCGTCGTCTCTTGGCTATTTTCTGGGAGAATTAATGCCATGAACTTCCACATTAAACCGGTCGATGCGACCTTTGGCGCCATTGTTACGGGACTTGATCTCAAGTCTCTGGATGAAGATGATTTTGCAGATCTCTATAAAGCCTGGCTTGAATATTCACTGCTGATATTTCCTGCCCAGCATCTCACGAAAGAAGAACAAGTCAGGTTCGCGCGCCGCTTCGGGAAAATGGAGTTTGACCTGGCCCCGATCAGTAACGTCGATGCGTCCGGAAATCTCATCAAGTCAGACGAAAATGACATGGTGAAGATCCTGAAGGGAAACATGGGATGGCATCAGGATAGCACCTATATGCCCGTTCAGGCAAAAGGGGCGGTCTTCAGTGCCCATGTCGTTCCTTCGGCGGGAGGTGAAACGGGATGGGCGGATCTGTCCGCGGCATATGAGGCGCTGGACGAGGCGACGAAGACACGTATCCAGGACTTGAAGGCCTATCATTCGCTATATTACAGCCAGCAAAAAGCGGGCTTCACCCAGAAGAAAAAGGATAGCGAATATAGCGGGTACGGGCTCTTCGATCAGGAGCCGCCATTGCGGTCTCTCGTCAAGATACACCCCGAAACAGGCCGACCTGCCCTGACCATAGGACGCCATGCCTATAATATTCCGGGATTAAGTACAGAGGAATCTGAAAAGCTGCTGGATGAGCTGGTTGATTTTACCTGCCAGGCACCGCGCGTCTATCATCATCATTGGGAGGCTGGCGATTCCGTGATCTGGGATAACCGTTGCCTGCTACATCAGGCGACGCCCTGGGATATGAATGAGCCGAGGGTAATGTATCATTCACGTATCGCCGGTGATCCGGAGTTTGAGTTCGCTGCGGGCCATCTGTAACCACTTGCGCGGCCCGGGGAATTGGGTACGAAAACATATTCTGTATGGGATATGGCGGGCGTTCATACGAGGTGGCTTGCTTTTTCGAAATGCCCATGTAAATGACATAGGGTCATTTAAGGTGGGGCGATGTCAGCAGGCAGGAAAGCTGGAAAAATCGGAAAGGCGGTTCTGGGTGTAATTTTCCTGATCGCAGCACTATTTGTATTCGCTGTATTATTTCGTACGACCGTGCTTGAGCTTGCCGGAAAAACAGCCCTTCACTTCTATGGCTTTAAAGAGGTTTCCTTGGCCATCGATGCGGTTGGCACTGACTATATCCATATTGATCAGCTCTCCCTTTCCGAACAGATAATATTACGCAATGTATCGGTTCAGTTTCGCCCGCACTCCCTGTTTTCAGGACAGATTGACGAGATCAATATCGGGGGGCTCTTTCTGGACATTTCAGATCCAGCGAGAGGGGCACTGGCGCGCATCTCTCAAATGGCGGGAGAAGGGGATGCGAAGAGCACCGCCAGCACCACGCTAAGCTATCCGAAAGTTGAATTACAGAAGGGAACCATTGTCGCGGAAAAAGCCGGCATTTCTCTTTTCGCCGCACTGTCAGGCGCTCTTACATCTGATCTGGAATTGACGGCGCAGAGCTCCCTGCAGGGAAGTATAGACACGGCAGCAGGTCCTGTACTCTTCGACAATATGCAGTTTTCCGTCGAGGCGGACATTGCGGCGCAAACAGCGAGGGTCGAATTGACGGATGGATTGCTTCGCCATGACGTTGAGATGCCGGATTGGACCCCACTATCGCTTGCCGGTGCCGGGCACCTGGCCGACGGAACTGTGGAAATGCAAATGGGCTTGCGAACCTCGGAAGGTAAAGCTCTCGCGCAGTTGCACGGGCGTTATGAAACAGAGACAGAAAATGGCGAGATTCAGGCATCCCTGAACGGGTTAAGCTTTCGGCGGGACGGGTTTCAACCGTCAGATTTATCCCGCTATGCTCACTCCCTGCCACCCTTTGATGGAACTCTAGATTTAACGGCTAATGCAGAAATTATGGGGCCCATGGTTGTATATGAGGCGGATATAACTATGGATAACCTGCTGATGGAGCTTGACGGTGGGCAAGTTACGGCAGAGCGATTACCGCTTCGAATTAGTGGCCGTTATTTGCTGGATGATGGGATGCAAGATACAAAGATTGTTTTCCCAAAGTCGGATGCTGTCCTGATCTATTCGGGGCATGAGTATCACGTCAATGACCTAGCCGCGTCATTGGACATTATTAATCTCGCCAAAAAAGTTGAGCTGGTCTCTCTCAGTGGGTCCGTCAGACATAATAGTGAAAATGCCTATTTCTCCCCTTTATCGTTTAGTGCGTCGGGCGAAATGGATTATCTCCGGGAAATTGCCGTGAACGGATCGCTTCGAGATGGATCGGGGAAATTCGATCTCGATATTGCGGGTCTGTATCGGATCGACGAGGGATCAGGAAACGTATCTTTCCATCTGCCGCCAACAAAAGTCGCGTCAGTTTCCGGGTTCTCCCCGATTTTGAAACCCATGGATAGCTTATCCGGTACCGTCACAGGGCGTGTTGAAATTGCGCGAGAGAATGGCGGTAATCTCATAATTCCTTCTGCACGCATTGAACTTTCTGAGGGGAGCTGGAAAGAGGGCGATATAGAGGTTAGCGGTCTTGCTCTTGATCTATCTGCCACACAGGGGTCTAAGAATGAACCGCTTCAAGGCAGTATAACCGGGCATGCGGCAAAGGCGCAAATCAATGAACAGCGAGTCATTGTCCAACGTCTTGAGGCGTCGTTTGAAATGATTCATAACAAGCTGCAGCCTGAGACCGGGAGGCTTTCCCTCACAAACCTGAAATTAGTTCCTGACGAAGGCGCCTTTTTCAAGGAAACGCAAACCATAACGGGAACGGGCCGGATAAAGGATACTGAGATTGATTTTTCACTTGATGCTCAGACGGATCTTCTCGGATCGTATTTGAACATAGCGGGACGCCATTCGCTGTCCGCTGCCGCAGGGAGTGCCCAAGTGGACATTAAGCCGCTCTCGTTTGCGAAAGATGGATTACAGCTCAAGGATCTAGCCGCATTTGAAGTTGAATTGACACTGAATGGCCAGATTGTGCCGGACGCCATTATCAACTGGTCCGCAGAGGGACTGAAATCCTCGGCGGATGTAACGCTGGAAAATCTGTCTATCGACGCCTCTGGCGGGAGTGTTTCCGATATGAATGGGAAGGTGCATATTGATGAGCTGTTTCCACTCACTATTTCGACGTCACAGGAGATTACCGCGGCCACCGCTGTTGCCGGTATGCCGCTTGACAATCCGCTAATCCTTTTTCGTGTGTTAACGGAAGCAGGTGTCCCTCAACTCTATATCGACCGCCTGTCCGTCGGCCTTGTTGGAGGGTCGGCCATAGTCGATGGCGCCGTTATCGATACCGGCGCCGAAACCAACCGGATCGAGGTGCAATTGACGAGTCTGGACCTTGAAGAAGTGATGGCGCTCAGCGATGTTGAAGAGCTTGTGGCGACGGGTAAGGTGAGCGGACGCATTCCCCTTGTCTTCGGTGGTGAGCGATTGATCGTTGAAGATGCCATGCTGTCGGCGGATGGGCCCGGGATGCTTAAAATGACCTCTGACGCTGCGCGACAGGCGCTGGATGGCGGTGGGAAACAGGCAAAGCTCCTTCTTGATATTCTGGAAAATTTCCAGTATTCCGAGCTATCCATTGAAATCATGAAAACACAAAGTGGTGAAGATACGGTCAAGCTGCACGCCGCAGGGGCCAATCCGGATGTAGAGAATAATCGGCCGATTGTCCTGAATATCAATCTCACGACGAGTCTGGACAAAATATTTAATGCCCTGCTGGAAGGCTATCTCTTGTCGGAAAAAGCGCTCCGTGCTACCGTCGATGGACGCTGAGCTTAGGTGAAGGACAGCCTGTGGCAATACGAACCTTTCTTGTGATTTTCGGTGCGGTGGCGTTTCTGTTCGCTGCAGCATCCTGCACGCCGAGAGTCCAGGTCGAAGCACCTTCTGAACCTATTACGATTAATCTGAATATCAAGCTGGATGCTGAAGTACGCCTTAAAATCGAGGAGCAGGCGAAAGACGATATAACGAATAATCCGGGGATTTTCTGATATGCCAATTGGGGAAAACAAAGGACAACTTAACCGCAGAAGCATCCTTCAGGGAGTGTTACTCTCTGCTGTGATTGTTGTGGGATTACCATTTTTCTCTGGCGCCGCGTGGGCGGACCAACTTGATGATCTAAGGGCCTCAGGCGCTGTCGGGGAAGCGTTTGACGGATTTGTCCGGGCTCGTGATAATTCCGCGCAAGCTTTCGTCGACAACCTGAATGAGCAGCGCCGCGCGATCTATGTAAAGCGTGCGGAGGCTCAGAAGGTAAGCCTCGATCAGGTTGGGCGGGTCTATGCTGCGCAAATCCTGAACAAGGCGCCAAAGGGAACCTGGTTTCTGGGCGAAAACGGTAAATGGACTCGGAAGTAGTTCTGGGTTAATGAGGTTATTCCGCGATTTTCCGAAAGCGGAAATTGCACATGCCATCCCCCTTCATGCAGGTTTTTTCGCGCTTGAGCTCAAGTCCGAGGCCTTCGGCGAGAGCGAAGTCACAGTTACAGATCAGAAGCGGACCGAGATCGCGGGCACCCAACTCTTCCATCAGTCGGGTATAGGCGCATTTATGCACATCGACATGAAACTCCCTGTCCGTTCGCTTTTGCACCTCAAACTCGAAATCAACACCGATACCGAAGGACGCAAACTCGGCTTCAAGCTTGGGAATGGTCATCAGCGACTTAGTTGCACGCGCCTCTGATATTGCGCGGTTGCGATTGTCCAGTGCTTCACGCACGATTGCATGGGCTTCGTCGCGACCAAGTTCTCTTTCCATGGCGCGAACGAGGGGAATTTGCGCTTCAACGGTTAGCTTGATGTGCTGAAACGGGGTAATTTTATTATCGTCCGTCATTCTATCACGCCCTTTTAAAGGACCTGTCCGGCTTATGCGGTCGGACAGGTCAGAAATGATAAGGCTAGTTCGTTTCTTTTGCGGCCTCTATTTTATCCTGCGTTTTTGTTTCGAAGTCGCTGGCGTCATGACGCTCGCGCAATTGCTCTTCAAGTGGCCCTGTGGCGCGATTGACCATCCGCCCGCGCTGAACGGGCGGGCGCTTGCCTATCTCTTCTGTCCAGCGGTTGACATGCTTGTAGGTTGATGCGTCAAGAAACTCGGCGGCTTCATATACCTTGTTTTGAACCAGGGCCCCGTACCAGGGCCAAATAGCGATGTCCGCAATTGTATACTCGTCACCACAGATATACTTGTTTTCTGCAAGCTGACGATCGAGAACATCCAGCTGCCGCTTGACTTCCATTGCGAAGCGGCTAATTGGATACTCAAATTTTTCTGACGCATAGGCGTAAAAATGACCGAACCCACCTCC
>JBBDJF010000009.1:0-47462 GCA_040880045.1 Sneathiella sp. | reverse complement strand
GCACTGTCCACTTCCCGCATAAAAATATTCGCGGCTGCGTTATCCTCGGTAATGATGCAGTCCGTATGATGAGAGCTATAACTCTCGATGTGATCAATAGCCGCCGTCAAGTCATCGACAACCCTTACGGAAAGGATCGGCTCAAGATATTCTGTGTGCCAGTCGCTTTCGACCGCTGCTATGACGCGGGAATTCAAGGCTTGTACCGCCTCATCGCCGCGCAGTTCACATCCGGCCGCGATCAGGTCTTCCAGTATGTCGGGAAGGATCTGTGATGCAACAGCGCGGCTTACCAACAGGGTTTCGAGCGCACCGCAGATGCTGACCCGCCGCATTTTGGAGTTAAGCACGATCTCCCGCGCTTTGATGGGGTCGGCTTTTTCATCGATATATATATGAACCAGACCGTCAAGGTGAGAGAAAACCGGAATGCGGCTTTCCTTCTGCACACGCTCGATCAGGCTGCGTCCACCGCGTGGCACGATAACATCGACAAATTCGCTCATCCGGAGAAGCTCGCCAACGGCGGCACGATCGGTTGTCGGGATCATCTGAATTGCTTCGACAGGCAACCCGGCCACCCGCAAGCCATCTTGCAGGCAGGACCAGATTGCCCGGCTGGAATGAAAACTCTCCGATCCGCCGCGGAGTATGCAGGCGTTCCCCGCTTTCAGGCAAAGGCTGCCAGCATCTGCGGTGACATTCGGGCGCGATTCGTAGATAATCCCGATGACACCCAGCGGGACACGGACTCGCGATATTTCAAGGCCATTCGGCCTGTCCCAATCGGCGATTACGTCGCCCACGGGGTCCTTCAGTTCCGCAATTTCATCCAGCCCTGCCGCCATCGCGTCAATACGGGAGTCGCTGAGCTCAAGCCGGTCGAGCAATGCGGCCGAAATATCCTTTGCGCGGGCCGCAGCCATGTCTTTTGCATTCGCTTCAAGGATATCGCGGCTGCGTGCGCGAAGAGCGTTAGCTGCTTCTCTCAGTGCCTTATTCTTCGCATCCGTCGGGACAAGGGCCATCGTTTTCGCGGCTTTTTGTGCGCTGCGGCCCAATTCTTCCATCATCCGGGTGAGGGAGTTGCTTTCATTGATCTGAGGCTGTGCAGTCATAAATTTTCCCCGTTTCTGGGATTAGTTTAACGCAAGTTCGTCGCGATGAATCATTTCATTGCGGCCAGAATAGCCGAGAATTTGCTCAATCTCACTACTTTTATGGCCGATGATACATTCGGCGTCTTCCGATGAATAGGCGACAAGGCCGCGGCCGAGGTCTTGCCCATCACTATTGGTAACCATCACAAGATCGCCCCGCTCAAATGGCCCTTCAACTTCTATTACACCCGCTGGCAGCAAGCTCTTGCCGGATTTCAGCGCCTTTTCCGCCCCCTTGTCAATGACCAGTCGACCATGGGAGGAGAGGCTGGCCGCGATCCATTTTTTGCGGGCCTTGCGGGGCGTATCGTGCGCAATAAAACAGGTGCTGTTGGCGCCGTCTTCAAGCGCCTGCAGGGGATGAGGGATAGTTCCGCTGGCGATAAACATATTGCATCCGGCTGCCATGGCAATCTGCGCCGCTTTAAGCTTTGTTTCCATTCCTCCCCGACCGACGTCGGTTTTTGTCTTGCCCGCCATCGCGAGAATGTCGTCATTCAGTTCCGAGACTTCGTGAATTAGCGTAGCTCCCGCGCCGCTTTTCGGGTCTGCTGTGTATAGTCCGTCTACATCACTTAAAAGGATCAGGCAGTCTGCCGAAATCATCTGTGCGACCCGTGCCGCGAGACGATCGTTATCGCCATATCGGATTTCAATGGTCGCGACGGTGTCATTCTCATTCACAACAGGTAGTGCGCCGAGTGAAAGCAGGGTCGTAATCGTGCTTCGTGCATTCAGATAGCGCCGACGTTCTTCGGTATCACCGGGTGTGAGCAGGATCTGCGCAACCGGGATATTCTCAAGCGCGAGAATTTCCTGATAGGCATGAGCGAGTTGAATTTGTCCGGCGGCGGCGGCGGCCTGGCTTTCTTCAAGCCGCAATGGGCCGTTTTTCAGATCCAGAATATGACGCCCCATGGCGATTGAGCCGCTGGAAACCACAAGCACTTCCTGACCGCGGCGGCGCATTTTCGCAATATCCTGACTTAATGCCGTGAGCCATTCACGGCGCAGACGCCCGTTCGTTCCATCCACGAGCAGGGAAGAGCCTATCTTTATGACAACGCGCTTCGCGTTGGTAAATCTGCTGATCAGGGTTGCCATGTCGTTGGCTCTTCTCCGGCAAGGGATTTTGCTTCAACTTCCTGTTCGGCCTTTTCTTCCGCCTTGCTGTTATCGACAATCTTGAGAAGTGCGAAAAGCAGGGGCTCCACATTTTCTCCAATCACCGCCGAAATAACATGTACCGGCTTTTTCGAGGTTTTCTTGATCGCCTTGACCTTTGCCTTGAGTTCCTCGTCACTAACAGAATCCATTTTGTTTAGAGCGATAATCTCTGCCTTGTTGGCAAGGCCTTCGTCATAGGCGGCGAGTTCACTTCGGATCGTCCTGTATGAATCGACTACGTCCTCAGCCGTTGCATCAATCAGATGGAGAAGGACCCGACAACGTTCCACATGCCCCAGGAAGCGATGCCCCAGGCCCACTCCCTCTGACGCGCCTTCGATCAGGCCGGGGATGTCGGCAAGGACAAATTCCCGTGCGCCAACTGCGACAACGCCAAGCTGCGGGACAAGGGTTGTAAAGGGATAATCAGCAATTTTCGGCCTTGCGCGGCTGGTGACGCTCAGGAATGTTGATTTTCCGGCATTTGGCAGGCCAACCAGCCCGACGTCGGCGATCAGTTTCAGGCGCAGCCAGATCCAGCGTTCTTCTCCCGGCCAGCCGGGTTCAATTTTACGCGGCGCGCGGTTTGTCGATGTCTTGAATGCCGCATTGCCGCGTCCACCATCTCCGCCCTTGCAAAGCGTGATCCGTTGTCCAACTTCGATAAGATCCGCGATGAGCGTTTCATTGTCGTCTTCAAAGACCTGGGTGCCGACCGGAACCTTCATGATGATGTCATCGGCCGCCGCGCCACTACGATCTTGGCCCATGCCATGGCCGCCGCTTTTTGCCTTGAAATGTTGCTGGTAGCGATAGTCGATCAGGGTGTTCAGTCCGTCAACACATTCAATGATGACAGAGCCACCGCGTCCCCCGTCCCCGCCGTTGGGGCCGCCAAACTCGATAAATTTTTCCCGCCGAAAACTGAGCGCGCCGGGCCCGCCGTTGCCGGAACGAAGATACACCTTGGCCTGATCGAGGAACTTCATTTCTCTGCCGCCTGTTTCCTTGTGAAGCGGGGCATAGCCCACGCGACATTCAAACAAAAAAGGGGAATGGCTGGACCATTCCCCTTCTTCAATCCTTTAACCGTTGGAGGCGGGCGTTACGCCTGCTGCTCTACGGATACATAGATCTTTCCGCCACTCTTCTTGGTAAATTTAACATTACCATCGGTAACGGCGAAGATGGTGTGATCCTTGCCAATGCCAACATTCTCACCCGGGTACCACTTGGTGCCGCGCTGGCGCAGAATGATGTTGCCCGGGATTACTTTTTCGCCACCATATTTCTTGATGCCGAGGCGACGACCCGCTGAGTCACGACCGTTACGGGATGAACCGCCAGCTTTCTTATGTGCCATCTAGTTTACTCCTCGGTTTTCTTTGCTGCAGCCTTTTTGGGCGCAGCTTTCTTTGCGGTTTCTTTTTTCGGGTCAGCGGCCTTCTTCGGTGCGGCAGTCTTCTTTGGTGCAGCCTTCTTCGGAGCGGCCTCTGCCTTTTCTGTTTTTGGTTCGGCTTCGGCCTTGGGCTCTTCTGCCTTTTTAGGAGCAGCTTTCTTCCCGCCCTTCGCGGCAATATCGGTTATGCGAAGGACCGTGAGGTCCTGGCGGTGACCGGCCTTGCGGCGGTAATTCTGGCGGCGCTTTTTCTTGAAAACGACGATTTTGTCGGCGCGCGCCTGCTCCAGAAGTGTGGCGGAAACGATTGCACCCTCAAGAACAGGAGCTCCGACAGACAGAGCTCCGTCATCACCTGAGATAGCCAGAACCTGATCCAGCTGCACATTATCACCGGCTTCGCCTGCGAGGCGCTCTACCTTGATAACATCGTCTTTGGCGACTTTATATTGCTTGCCGCCGGTTTTGATCACTGCAAACATGGCTGATCCGTTTCGAACATAATGAATAGGCCGCAAAGACCGATTTCTTCGCGCACCGTGATTGAAGGGCGCAATATATCCATGGTCCGAATGAAGTCAACATGATTCAGGCCTTGTTTCGAAGTTTTTGCCCTATTCTGGGCTTGCGCAGCAATATTCCATGCGTTACAAGCCGGTTTCTTGTGATGTTGAGACCTTTCACACAATTTAAAGTGACTTGAAAGGGATATCGTTTACTGCGGTCGGTTGGCAGAGTGGTTGAATGCGCCGGTCTCGAAAACCGGTAAGGGTGCAAGCCCTTCGAGAGTTCGAATCTCTCACCGACCGCCACTTCTCCATTTCATGGCTATGCGTATTATACCTGAAATGATGCTTCCGTCCTGGTGCAAGGCATCAGTTGGTCGAAATCTCTGATATTCTGGGTTTATTTTTTTAACGGGTAGGGCCGTAAAATTTGCCGGGGCAGATTGACATTAGCTTCGTAAGCTGACACCAGTTAACCACTTGATGTCTCAGAATGTTATGCAAGACTGTTTGGGTTGCCCCGCCGCTTTAGCTTTGGAATTAAAGCGGCAGGGCTGGGGATAGTAGTCATTTCCTGGTGCCTGTCCTGGCTACTATCCCCAATTAAAACGAGCGCAAAGCCTTCCTTGTCGAGATGTCGCTATACTTAACTTGCTTTATACTTCTTCGTCCTAACGAACCAAACTAAAGGGGTTAATGATGAAGAAGTTCGAATTCACGACAGATTTGTGTAAGTCCGGTCACCTCGTTGACATGATGCGCCCTATTGTAAATGCGATGAACAGGAGCGGATTTAAGTACAGTATCAGATATGATATGGAGGGGTGGGCTCGTGCCCGAGCCGCGATGGATCCTCACCATACTGTGGTAATGCCAACGTTTGATCCTGCGGTGTGCGACCAATCTGACAGCTATTGGATAGAGGCGACGAATAGAGAAAACGAAGTTTGCGCTGTTATTGCCGCAAGACGGTTTGACACGGACGACTTTGTAGAGCTTATGCGCTCGGGGCAAGTCTGGGCGGACAACCCCGCGCATCATCGCCTGCAGCTTTGCTTGCCGCAGAGCTTTTCCATGCGCGGCGCCATATTGTATCGTGGCGGCTTGTGCGTTAGGAAGGATCATCGGAAATCCGGCCTTTCCTGGGCATTGCCGCGGTTGGTCGCGTTGATATCAATTGACCAGGGCATTGACTTCATAGTCTCCCATAATCTGGCGGATCTGCATGGAAACGGGTTCACGTTTCGTGTATATGGTCATGCCGGATCTGAGCTTTGTTTTGACGGAACGGAATATTTCCCTCCCACGGCTGATAAACGGAAAGCTTTCTTTGTGTGGACCGATTTGCGCTCCTCCCTCAAAAACGCCAGTCGGGACAACGACGTCTTGATAACAGGCGGCGACAAGCAATTGCGTGATCTTGCTTTTCTTGCGCAGCGGCCAAATCAGGTGAGTGTACCGCCGAGAGTCGAGGCGGCTTTTAGTCACCATTGATAAGCGGGGAAGACCAGAAATATGCGGGAAGGTATAAGCTGATGTAATGGCGTCTCTCGATAGCTGGTCTTCCCAATCTCCGATAACCAGTCCGCTATAGTTTGTGTAATTGTGCATTTGTGTCCGGTCGTCATATTCAAGCACCTTGAACGCGAATGCATTTTCATGATTTACATCAATGCGGTGAAAAAGAATCTGCGGAAAATGGCTTCTGAACATCTGCAACGACGGAACATTGCCCGCTGTGCCCAATTCGTCGCCGCTGTATAAATAACCAATCAGACTATCGATTTCCTCACAAACGGAGCTTGCGCTTTCCAGCGTAATTTGCGTTTCCTCAATGGAATGATCGTGGTCAGCCCACACGCTTGTCTGAATTTCTCGTGGTTGATGCACTATTGATAAAGCCCGTTTTACTAGTTCAATGTTATGTTGAATTAAGTATAAGCGTTTATCAAGGTTAAATATGCTCAATTTTGATCATATTTATAAAAATTGTAAAATATTCAAGGACTCTGTAGCTTGAAACTTGCGCGGGCGATGTCCGGCGTAATTGCTTTGGCAAAAGCGTCGAATTCATCCCACAACATTTCAGTGGGCTGGATAACTTTTCTGCGCTGGTCTTTGTGATCTGTCAACGAGCTTAAATATCCCTCTTTTTCCATAATTCCGACTTGCAGGGCAATTGTATTGCGGGCCCTTCCGGCGATATGAGCAAGACCGCTGACGTCTATCGATTTCCCTAAAAGAGAGGCCTCGATTACAAAAAGCGCTATCTCCCACTGTATGTCGTTTTCAAATACAGATTGCGTACGTCGCTTTGACCGGATTGAAAGCAATAATGTGTTGAGCGCATGGAGGGTGTTCGGATTTTTCATTATAATACTATCTCCAAACTCAGTGGAGGTCGCCCGTATCCTGCCGATTGACCGGTCATGTTAGGAGGTAAGTGGCGGCAAGTCCACAACTATATGGCGTTCCTCCCTTGCGAATATAAAGCAACAGATTTGGGTTGATATCTGCTTTCATCCAACGCTGTTTATCGTCGACGACAGCAGGCGCTCTTGCAACCTCTCACTTCCGCTTGCTTTCGCGTATGGTGTTGTAGGTGGTTGATGCCATGATCATGCCGCCGCCGATCCATATGTAGATGCCCGGAATTTCCCCAAAGGCGAAAAAGGCAATAATGGAAATCCAGATCAGTCGGGAAAATTCAATGGGAAGAACTACTTGCGCTTCCCCAAGTTTAAGGGCATTCGCCATGGCAAACTGTCCAAGGCCGCCTAAAAGTCCGATGACGATCAACCAGGCATAATCGTAAAGAGACGGTGCGGTCCAAACAAACAGCGCTGGTATCAGTACGATGGGAGCCATGGTCAGGGACATATAGGTAGTAATCGTTGCTGCAGACTCGGTCTTGCCAAGGTCCTTGATGAGGATCATGCACACGGCCCAGCCAAATGCAGCGCCAAGGGTTATGATGCTCTCTATGCCGATATCGGCAAAACCGGGGCGAACGATAACGAGAGTTCCGGCGAAGCCGACGAAAATCGCCACCCATCGTTTAAGACCGACCTTTTCGCCAAAAATAAAGACGGCCAGGACGATTGCGAACAAGGTCGCTGAAAACCCGAGCGCTGTGACACGGGCCAGCGGACCAATGGCGAGGGCATAGAAAAACCCCATCATACATCCTGCGTTAATAATACCGCGCAGGGCATGCATAGGTAGACGGCTGGTTCTTAAAATGCTGAAACCATGCCGGAAGAAAAACGGCAGGATGGCGAGGAGGCCGAAAACAAGCCGGAAAAAAGCGATTTCGAAGGGATGAAGGCTTTCGGAGACATGCCGGACGGAACCGTGCATGCCCGACATCGCCAGAGTGTATACGACCATCCAGAATAGTCCGGTCAGATTGTTCTTGCGCAGCAGTGCGACACTATCCATATCCGGCTTCAACACGCGGCTGCCACTGTCGATAAAGGAACCCCGTGCGTTGTATGAGTTAATATTGATGGTGAGATAACCCGGACGGAACGCAGTGAGGAAATCTTGCACGCAAACATCGGAATACTTTCTAATCTCTAACAGAATAACGCTTTGCACCACATAATACGGGCTTAGTGTGATCAGCGATAGAGGAGATCGCGGCTAGATTTCTTCATTCACGCTTTTCTTGTGACGACATAGAAGGGCGGCTAAAATAAAGGGAATTGCAACCCATGTATTGAGCGCAGGCTGTTCGCCCAGAACGAAGATGCCCGGCAATGTTCCCAATACCGGAACTATCACATACTTCTCCCTTCGCTTTCTCATGTTGAAGCGCTTTGTCCACTTATCCTCGGGTTGCAGCGAGATTTACGCCTAAAATGATTAAAGCCGTATCCCGGCGTAGCGAATTTGCGATGCAGTGCACTTTTGTTATACTTACTCGGGCCCTATTTTAAGGCAAGGCATATGGCAAACCAATTTAATCCAGCATGAAGTGCGCTTCATTTTCACAAGTAATAACCATTAAGTGGTCGCAAAGCGTGTAAAAGCACCTGACATCACGCTATAAAGTGATAGTCTATCTCCGGTCTGATAAACGCAGGGTGTGGCAGTATGTTCGATATTAGCGCTTTAGATCTGGCCCGGATGCAATTCGCGTTTACGGTGTCGTTTCACATCATATTCCCGGCGTTCTCCATTGGCCTTGCAAGCTATCTCGCGGTTCTTGAGGGACTCTGGCTCTGGAGGAAAGAAGATCGCTATCTGGAGGTCTTCAACTACTGGAAGACCATATTCGCGATCGGGTTCGGCATGGGCGTCGTTTCCGGAGTTGTGATGGCGTATCAGTTCGGCACCAACTGGGCCGTTTTCTCCGATAAGGCGGGGCCGGTGATTGGCCCTCTGATGGGATATGAAGTGTTGTCGGCGTTCTTTCTTGAGGCAGGGTTCCTGGGGATTATGCTGTTCGGGCAGAAGCGGGTTGGGCCCAAACTTCACTTCACCGCGACCTTGATGGTTGCGGCAGGAACGCTTTTCTCAGCCTTCTGGATCCTGTCGGTAAACTCCTGGATGCAGACGCCGGCCGGCCATGCGATCAACGCACAGGGGCAATTCATCCCCGATGTCTGGATGAATGTGATTTTCAATCCGTCTTTCCCTTATCGTCTCGTGCATATGGTGCTGGCGGCCTATTTGACGACAGCTTTCGTCGTCGGTGCTGTTGGCGCCTATCATCTTTTAAAGGACAAAACGAACAGGAATGCGCGGCTGATGTTTTCCATGGCAATGTGGATGGCTGCCCTCGTCACCCCGCTCCAGATACTGGCCGGGGATCAACATGGCCTGAACACTCTGGAGCATCAGCCCGCGAAGATAGCGGCAATTGAAGGACATTATAAAAATGTAACGGGCGCGCCATTGATCCTGTTCGGTATCCCCGACAATGAGAAAGCGGAAGTTTTATATCCTATTGCCGTACCAAAACTGGGTTCCCTGATCCTGACCCATAGCTGGGACGGTGAGTTGCAGGGCCTTGAATCTTTTCCAAAGGAAGATTGGCCGAATACGTTCCTGGTTTTCTGGACATTCCGGATAATGGTCGGCGTCGGTATGATTATGCTTTGCATAGGATTTTGGAGCTTGCTCCGGCGATATCAGGGCAGACTTTATGATGATCGGTGGCTGGCAAGGGCAGTTATGGCGGCGGGGCCCAGCGGATTCATCGCCGTGTTGTGTGGCTGGGTCACGACGGAGGCTGGGCGTCAACCCTGGACTGTCTACGGGTTGTTGCGCACCTCCGAAAGTGCCTCGCCTCTCGTCGCAGCGGAGGTCGGCACGACGTTGATTGCCTTTATCATTGTCTATTTCACGTTATTTGGCGCCGGGGTTTACTATATGTTGCGGCTAATGGCGAAAAAGCCGGAGAAAATGCCCGAAGAAGAGATGGAATCGCTCAAGTATGCGGCGGGTATGGTCAGTGCTTCGTCTCACCGCGATGGCCAGGAAAACTGATGCAGGGGAAGGACATGAACGATGGAAATTGACTTACCGCTCATCTGGGCCGCGTTAATCGCTTTTGCAATTCTCGCCTATGTCTCGTTGGATGGTTTTGATCTTGGCATTGGAATCCTTTTTCTGCTGGCGCCCGAGAAATCAGGCCATCGCGATGTCATGATGAACTCCGTCGCGCCGTTCTGGGACGGCAATGAAACTTGGCTCGTCCTTGGCGGCGGTGGTCTGCTTGCTGTCTTCCCGCTCGCCTATGCCGTGGTTTTGCCGGCCCTTTATCTACCCATAATTGCCATGTTGTTGGGGCTTATTTTTCGCGGAGTCGCATTTGAGTTCCGCTGGCGGGTAACACCGAAGAACCGCGTCTGGTGGGACTGGTCGTTTGCTTTCGGCTCATTACTTGCGACGTTCGCCCAAGGGGTGAGTTTAGGCGCACTAATTCAGGGAATTGAAGTTGTTGATCGCAGCTATGCGGGCGGGCGGCTTGACTGGTTGACACCGTTTTCCATGCTGACCGGCCTCTCCCTCATCTTTGGCTACGCGCTTCTGGGCTCGACCTGGTTGGTGATGAAAACCAAAGGGGAGTTGCAGGACATGGCGCGAAAGTATGCTTTGGTGACCGGCTTGGTAACACTGGCTCTTGTTGGCATTGTCAGCATCGCGACACCGTACCTTGATGCGGAGTATCATCACCGCTGGTTTGAAGGCGCGAACCTCATTTATAGTATTATTGTCCCGTTCCTGATGGCGGCATGTGCTGCGGTTCTATTTTATGGGCTGAAGCGAGAAAAGGATATCCGGCCTTTTTTTGCGGCGCATGGTATTTTTCTGCTTTGCTACATTGGCATCGGTATCAGCTTCTATCCGCGAATGGTCCCGCCTGATTTGACAATCTGGGAATCTGCCGCGCCCGACAAAAGCCTTTATTTCCTGTTGATCGGCGCCGTCTTTCTTGTCCCGATTATCCTGTGTTACACTGCTTACAGCTATTGGGTGTTTCGCGGCAAGGTTGATAAGGACGGAGGATACCACTAATGTCTCCGCAATTGCGGCAGGTGCTCTGGTTTGTTGCACTCTGGGTGGCTGGTGTCCTGACACTCGGCACCGTGGCGATGCTTATCCGCCTTGTCTTGATGCCGTGATCATCAAAAAAAGCGGGCGATTTACAGCAATTGTCAAATCCTTCATCCAAAATTGTTGCTATGCCATCATTTAATCCCTCTTGCGTCCGTTAAGTGTCTGTCATACGGTAATATAATTGATCAATTGGTCAGCTTTTTGGAAGGAAGCTGGCCGGGGAAATAGATGAGCGGCGTGTGAGGATACGCTGAAGTGGGGAAGGGTCGCCGCCGTTTTGGCCGGAAATCTTTCAGGGGGAGCTTGATGGAATATTTCTTACAGCAATTGATAAATGGCATTACGCTTGGATCGATTTATGGTTTGATCGCAATTGGCTATACGATGGTTTACGGCATCATCGGCATGATCAACTTTGCCCATGGCGATATTTTTATGGTCAGTGCGTTCATTGCGCTTATTGTTATTACGGCGCTTGGCCTCACCATCTCGACAGGGCTAGGCCTTACGATACTGGCGTTGATCCTCGTTCTGGTAAGTTCGATGGTGATCGCGTCGGTGTTCGGCTGGACGACCGAGCGATTGGCCTATCGCCCACTTCGCGGTTCTTTCCGGCTTGCTCCGCTGATCACGGCGATTGGTATTTCCATCGTACTCCAGAATTATATCCAGATTACCCAGGGTGCAAGGGTGAAGCCATTGCAGCCGATTATCGACGGCGGGTATACCTTGATGACGCGGATTGACGCAAACGGGGAGTTCGCAGTTCAGATATCAAATATGCAGATCCTGATCATCACTGTAACTGTTGTCTTGATGTCGATATTCTCCCTGATGATTGCGAAAACCTCTCTTGGCCGGGCGCAGCGAGCTTGTGAACAGGATCGAAAGATGGCCTCCCTTCTCGGTATTAATGTTGATCGCACGATTTCCATGACCTTTGTGATGGGGGCGGCGCTGGCGGCCGTGGCAGGGCTGATGTTCCTGCTATATTATGGGGTTATCGACTTCTTTATCGGATTTGTCGCCGGAGTGAAGGCCTTTACTGCGGCCGTTCTGGGCGGCATCGGATCATTGCCGGGTGCAATGCTGGGCGGCCTGATAATTGGCCTTATTGAAACATTCTGGTCCGCCTATTTCTCGATCGAATATAAAGACGTTGCTGCCTTTTCCATGTTGGCAATCGTACTGATTTTTCTGCCGCAAGGCTTGCTCGGTAAGCCGGAGGTGGAGAAGGTTTAATGACAAATATAACAAACACGGCGGCGCGAACCGGGCGGCATCTCGATTTTCAGAAGGTGGCAAAGGATCTTGTCGTAACCGCCTTGCTTGCAACGGCGATTTTTGGTTCTACGATTGCATTTAGAACCGTGTCTGCGGCTGGCGGATTGGACCTGATCACCCACTATGATACTGCCTTTTACGTAATTGCCTCCGTCGTAATTGGTCGTTTGCTACTCTGGATCTTTTTCTGGAGCAAGGCGCCGGGACAGGCTGCCGTTGAAATGCCGACCGGGCTTAAAGCGGGCCTCGCCAAAATTACCGCGAAAGTCGGCAAGGGATTTGGGCCGACGATGCTTATTCTAGCGCTGGTCTTCCCGTTTCTGCCGTTCACCGACCGGTATCTCCTTGATCTGAGTATCCTTATCCTGACTTATGTCATGCTTGGGTGGGGCCTGAATATTGTCGTTGGTCTTGCCGGTCTGCTGGATCTTGGCTATGTGGCCTTTTACGCCATTGGTGCCTATTCCTACGCGCTTCTGGCCCAGTATTTTGGTTTTTCTTTCTGGATGTGCTTGCCGCTTGCCGGGATACTTGCTGCGTTCTGGGGAATTATACTGGGATTTCCTGTTCTGCGACTGCGCGGTGATTATCTTGCGATTGTCACGCTGGCATTTGGTGAGATCATCCGGATTGTACTATTGAACTGGTACCAGTTTACCGGCGGCCCGGATGGGCTCTCCGGTATTCCGCGACCGAGCTTTTTCGGAATTGAATTTAATCGCAATGAAGGCGGGTTCGCCGATGTATTCGGGCTCGATTATTCATCGATCCACCGGATTGTCTTCCTGTATTTTCTCATTCTGGCGCTGGCCTTGCTGACGAATTTTATCACCAATCGCCTTCGCAGGCTTCCGATCGGCCGGGCCTGGGAGGCATTGCGAGAAGACGAGATTGCCTGCCGCTCCCTTGGACTTAATACGACCTCCGTTAAGCTGACGGCCTTCGCGATTGGTGGAATGTTCGCCGGTTTTGCCGGCTCCTTCTTTGCAACCCGGCAGGGTTTCATCTCACCTGAGAGCTTCACCTTTATCGAATCCGCATTGATCCTTGCCATCGTGGTGCTTGGCGGTATGGGATCACAGGTCGGTGTCGTAATCGCGGCCATTGCGATGATCGGCGGGTTTGAAGTGTTTCGTGAAGCGGAGCAGTTCCGGATGCTCATCTTTGGGCTTGCCATGGTGATCATCATGATCTGGCGTCCGCGCGGCTTGATCTCGACGCGTATTCCGTCGATTTTCCTGAAAGAAAAGAAGGCTGTCTCCGCGGATATGGTTGCGCAAGGGGAGGGACACTGACATGCCTCATGTGGTAACCAACCCCGTCCTGACGGTTGAGCATCTTAACATGCGATTTGGCGGCCTGTTGGCGGTAGATGAACTTGCTTTTGAAGTAGGGCCGCAGGATATCACGGCTCTGATTGGCCCTAATGGGGCGGGCAAGACGACAGTCTTTAACTGTATTACGGGCTTTTACAAACCGACGGAAGGGCGGATTACGGCACGCCACGAAGACGGTAAAACCTTTCTTCTGGAGCGTATGGACGATTTCAAGATACCAAAAATCGCCAAGGTCGCGCGAACCTTTCAGAATATTCGTCTGTTCAGCGGGATGACAGTGCTGGAAAATCTGATGGTGGGCCAGCACAATCCGCTCATGGTCGCGTCAAGCTATACTGTCGGCGGTATTTTTGGGCTGAGCGGTTATAAAAAAGCCGAGAAGGAAGCGATGGAGCTTGCAAAATACTGGATGGAGCAGACGGGTCTCACTGCACGTGCAGATGACGCCGCGGGCGATCTGCCCTACGGGGATCAGCGCAAACTGGAAATCGCCAGAGCCATGTGCACGAAACCAAAGCTGCTCTGCCTTGATGAGCCTGCTGCCGGTCTTAACCCGCGTGAATCGGATGACTTGAACAGGCTGCTCCTCTTTATCCGGAAGGAGCGGGGTACCGGTATTTTGCTGATTGAGCATGACATGAACGTTGTGATGGGTATTTCCGACCATATTATTGTTCTCGATTATGGCAAAAAGATTGCCGACGGCACGCCTGAAGAAATCCGCAGTGACCCGAAGGTCATCGCTGCTTATCTCGGGGTGGATGATGAAGAGGTTGAGGAAGTGGAGCAAGAGATTGATGAAATTGAAGAAGAGGTTTCCAAATGAGTACGGCACCACTCCTTCAGGTCAGTAATGTTGAAACCTTTTACGGTAAAATTCAGGCGCTTAGAGGCGTCACGATGGAGGTCAATCCCGGGGAGATTGTCACGCTGATCGGGGCGAACGGGGCTGGGAAGTCGACTCTGATGATGACGATCTGTGGCGATCCACGGGCGGCTGTAGGCGATATTATTTTTGACGGAGTGAATATTACCAGGCTCCAGACCCACGAAATTACCCGCATGAATATTGCCCAGTCACCTGAAGGACGTCGGATATTCCCTCGAATGACGGTCTATGAAAATTTGATGATGGGCGCGACGACATCAGATCCAGCCTATTTTCAGGAAGATCTCGCCCGTGCGTTCGAATTGTTCCCAAGACTGAAAGAAAGAAAGGATCAGCGCGGCGGCACATTGTCCGGCGGGGAACAGCAGATGCTGGCGATTGCCCGGGCCCTGATGGCCAGGCCACGTCTGCTGCTGCTGGATGAACCCTCGCTCGGGCTTGCTCCGCTTGTCGTGAAGCAGATTTTTGAAGCCATCAAACTGCTGAACAAACAAGATGGGCTGACGGTCTTTCTGGTTGAACAGAATGCCTATCATGCACTCAAGCTCGCGGATCGGGGCTATGTGATGGTCAATGGCAACATCACCCTGAGCGGCACCGGCACCGAATTGCTGGCCAGCGAGGAAGTCAGGGCCGCCTATCTGGAAGGAGGGGCGCATTAATGGGAATTCTTTGGGAAATCAGCTTTACGACATTCCTGTTTGTGACCGTTATTATTGGCGGCGGCGCAGGATATCTTTCCGGACGATCGCTCGCATCGAATTGGCGCCCCATTCCGCATTTGATATTCTTTATGTTGCTTCTGGGGCTGGCGGTCCGCTTTTTCCACTACGCCCTATTCGAGGGGACATTGCTGTCCCTGCATTATTATGTCGTCGATACACTGGTGTTGATCGGCATTTCACTATTGGGTTACCGGTTGACGCGTGTGCGGCAAATGGTGACGCAATATCGCTGGCTTTATGAACGGGCAGGCCCCTTTTCGTGGCGTGAGAAGAAGAACGCCGGGGCTTAATGCGCGTTATTCGAATTCGCTTTCAAATTTCTATAAAAGTTTGATATAATTGCGGAAAACCAGCGTACATTATGAAGATTATTTTCAATTAACTGGGAGTTTAACAATGAAGAAAATTCTTATTGCCATGTCGGCCTTGTCGATGGGCATGATGGTCGGTTCAGGCGCAGCCTGGGCCGATATAACAATTGCAACGGCTGGCCCGATGACTGGCCAGTACGCCAGCTTTGGCCAGCAGATGAAGGCAGGCGCCGAACAGGCGGTCGCTGATATCAATGCAGCCGGTGGTGTAAATGGTGAAATGCTGAAGCTGGAAATTGGCGATGATGCCTGTGACCCGAAGCAAGCCGTAGCTGTCGCCAACCAGATGGTCTCCAAGGGCGTTGTCTTTATGGCAGGCCATTTCTGCTCCGGTTCTTCAATCCCGGCATCTGCTGTGTATACGGAAGAAGGGATCATCCAGATTTCGCCAGCATCGACCAATCCGAAGCTGACAGACGAAGGCGGACCGAATGTTTATCGTGTCTGTGGACGTGACGACCAGCAAGGTAAAGTTGCCGGTGCCTATCTTGCTGACGAAGCAAAAGCGGGCAAGAAAATTGCCATTCTGCATGACAAAACTGCTTACGGCAAAGGCCTTGCAGATGAAACCAAGGCTTCTTTGGAAGCCGCAGGTGGTTCTTCCGTAATGTATGAAGCCTATACCGCCGGTGAAAAAGACTATACGGCGCTTGTCTCAAAGATGAAGCAGGAAAATATCGATATCGCCTATGTCGGTGGATATCATACTGAAGCGGGCCTGATTGTTCGCCAGATGCGCGATCAGGGCATGAAAACCCAGCTCGTTTCCGGTGATGCACTGGTGACTGATGAATATTGGTCGATCACAGGTGATGCGGGCGAAGGCACGTTGATGACCTTCTCTCCGGACCCACGCAAGAACCCGGGCGTCAATGAACTTGTCGCCAAGTTCCGTGAAAAAGGGATCGAGCCGGAAGGTTATGTCCTTTACACCTATGCTGCGGTACAGGCATGGGCAGATGCCGCAACAACTGCAAAATCTGTTAAAGAAGGCGATGTCATGAAGGCACTTAATGATGGCAAGTTCGAGACCGTTCTTGGCACACTGTCCTTTGATGACAAGGGCGACGTGACCCTTCCAGGCTATGTCTGGTATGAGTGGAAAGATGGCAAATACGATTACAAGTAAATCGTAAACGCCTTGAAACTGGCCCCGGAGGTTTCGACCCCCGGGGCTTTTTTTATGCGCGCCTAATGGAGGTGGGTGTCCATTTTGTCGTGGACCAAATTGAACCTGTTTCTGATAATCTGATAATCCGCCTTTTCCGTCGCTGCGAACCCAGTCAGTAACTGGGCGTCCCGAGTTGAATTGGGAAGGGAGGCTATTGCCTCAACAACGGCCCGGTGAATACGGTCGACCTCGCTTTTTCCGCGTTGGGACGTGATATAGGGAAGGCCCGGCGTCGGACTGGTTTGCGCGATGATGCGCAGGTTTGAAGCAGCCTCCTCATGACGCATTGCTAGTTCCCATGTCACGGCATCAATCGACGCAATATCGATACGCCTCCTGGATAGCTGAAGAATTGCGTTCCGATGAGACATTACCCGTTCCGTCTTGCCGATTTTGGTTTCGGATATGTCTGCCATGTAAAGATGGAAGAAAAACGCTGCCACTCCGGACTGGGATAGTGGATCGTTATAGCCGAATGTCGCGCCTTCCAGATCGGCAAGTGTTTCAATATTACTGTCCTTATGGACAACGATGACGCTGAAATAGGATCCTGCACCGCAATCGATGTCATAGGCCGGGGTGCCGACGAGGGAAACCACAGTTGAGAGAAGTTCCGCATAGGGCAGTCCACATGTTTGCGCGAGCAAAAGTTCCGGGCTCCGCCAAAGAGGAAGCGGGTCATCAGGTCGCGTCAGGTATTGTGGCGGCGTAAACCCGTGATCGGCGAGGGCGTCGCGAAGTGCTTTCCAATACTCATTTGTTGCGTCGCCGATTTCCGGCCAGTCATACATCGGGAGAAGCGCTAGGGAATCAATCATCAGGTCAGTCTGCGTGTGTTATCAGCGCGGATCAAGAGGGAACGCCACCGGTTCCTTGCGGGTAAAGGCATATTTGCGGATTACCTCAAGATAGCTTTTATAAAAATACCCCTGGTTCATTTCAAGGAACCGGGCCTGATGAAGACGAAAAAGGCTGGGCAGCCGGTACCAGGCAACGGAGGGAAACGCGTGATGGACCGCATGAAGATTGTTGTTCAGGAATAAATACCGTAGCGCGCCCTGATCATTGATCAGAACGGAGCGGGCACGGCGATCCGGATGTGCCTGATGTTCAAGAAACGTGCGGATCATCAGTACGGACATGCCAAAATAGGCTGCAATCAAATATACAAATACCGGCAGGGACCCGAAGAGCGTGATGACGGTAAGGAGGATGAGGCAGAACGAAAAGTGAGTAATCCAGATGTAAATCAGGCGCGGATCACCCTTGAGGATTTTTTCTGCATCCGCAGTAACCAGTGTAAGGATGCCGAGAGCCGGACCGATAAAAACACGGCCGAACAATGTATTGTTGACACGTAATAGGAATTTTGACACGCGGCCGAGTTGAGCCCATTTCTTCGTCGAAATATACCAGCTTTCCGGATCCTCGATCGGGTCAGTAATCCGCGCACGTTGATGATGGGTCAGATGATTTTCCTTGAACCTTGGATAAGGCAGGAAAACTCCGACGGGCAAATAGGCGATAAGGTCGTTGAGCCGGCTGTTAGAAAAGGGGTGACCATGAATGCATTCATGTTGCAAAGAGGAATGAAAGGCGATCACCGGTACAAGCAGTGATGCGATCAGCCAACTTGGCAAAACAGTCGGCACAAACAACAAAAGCCCCCAAATCCCATAGCATAATACAATTAATCCCAGGGTTCTGATTTCTTGCTGTTCTCGCAATAACACTAAATACCATCCTTCCGTTTTGAAAGTTTATGGCAGAATTATGTCAGCTTAGCCATGGAATTTACAATAAGACAGTTCGCTAATTTTTATGTTAATATAAAACTTAAGTTTAAATATGTAACTAAATATGAGATTTGATGTGGTTTCACAGCATTCAGCCAAAAACTATGTAGATAAACGGGACGTTGCCGAAGCTTTTCGTGACAGAATGGCGCTTCTCCTCGCCCGGAAAGGAATTAACCTCAGCCAGTTTGCCGGAAGCGTCGGAATTGATCGTTCAGCCTTGAGCCAGTTTCTTGCGCCGGGCTCGACCCGATTGCCGCGCGCGGAAACGCTCTGTACCATCGCCCGTACCTATGGTGTTTCCGTAGATTGGCTGATGGGGCTGATCGCCAATGACGAGATTGCAAGTGAAGCTGTCCCGATGATCGAGATTGAACGGGTTACAGAAGCTTCCGCAAGCATCAAGTTGGCGAAATGGCACCGCGAAGCCATGGGGTATAAAATCCGCTATGTACCGAGTACATTGCCCGATCTATTGAGGACGGATGAAATAGGGAGTTATGAGTTCGGCGATTTTACGCAAGTCGAGCGTGAAGCGAAAGAGCGGCAGATGCACGATCAGCTCAGCTATTCAAGACGCCCCGAAACGGATATGGAAGTCTGCATGCCATTTCAGTCGATCGAGCAGCTTGCGAAAGGCGAAGGAAACTGGAGTCAGGTGCCGCGGCATATTCGCAAGGACCAGATGGAGCATATGATCAGGCTGACAGAGGAGCTGTATCCTACTTTCCGCCTTTTTCTGTTTGATGCGCGCAAACTCTATTCGGCGGCCTATACCCTGTTTGGTCCGCTCCGTGCGGCCATTTACATCGGGAATATGTATCTGATGGTAAATTCCGTGGAGCATATTCGCGCGTTGACGGCTCATTTCGATGGGCTGATCAGAAGCGCGGAAGTGGCGCCGGACAAGGTGGCTGAACGGCTCACTGAATATCTGGAAAATCTACGCTAAGGCAGGAGCCAGAGCGATTGACGGGGGAGATGAACGTTAACTTCGGCGCCCGTCTGGAATGGCTCTGCCAAATTCGGTGACAGGAGGGCGTCAATCAGCTGTCCCGACGCATCGAGCTTCAGCCGTGTTTGGCTACCGAGAAACCTTTTGGACGTTATCGTAGCGGGAAAACTATTCTCCGATGCCGTATTTGATCCCACGACAACGCTTTCGGGCCGGCATGTTAAAAGCCCTCCGTCGGGCTGGATGTGGTCTGGAAGAGAAAATTGACCCAACGAACAATCGAACTTGCCGGAAACAATCCTCCCTGGAATAAAATTCCGTGCTCCGAAAAATTCAGCGACTTCACGGTTATTCGGCTGACCATACAGATTTTGCGGGATATCATACTGGCGAAGCCGCCCTGCAAGCATCAGAGCGATTTTATCGGCGAGAACGATAGCCTCTTCCTGATCATGGGTGACGAAAAGCATCGTCGTCTTCATTTCCTCGTGAAGGGTTTTCAGCAGCATTTGCATTTCAAGGCGTAAGCTCTCATCCAGATTTGAAAAGGGCTCATCCAGTAGAAGGATTTTAGGGCGCAGGATAAGCGCGCGGGCAAGGGCGACACGCTGCTGCTGACCGCCGGATAATTGCGAGGGTTTGCGCCTTTCCAGGCCGTGAAGCTGCACCAGATCCAGCATCTCGCCAACCGCTCGCGTGATTTCTGTTTTTGGCCGCCCTCTCATTTTAAGACCAAAGCCGACATTCTCGCCTACGGACATATATGGAAAGAGAAGATGATCCTGAAACATCATCACGGCATCACGAGATTGTGGCGGTTGGAGAAGAACGGAAGCGCCGGAAAAGCGGACATCTCCCGACGTGGGTGCAAGCAATCCGGCAATCATTTTCAGGATTGTCGATTTCCCGCAAGCTGAGGGTCCCAGCAATGCCGTCAGGGAGCCGCTTTCAACCTTCAGGGAAACGCGATCCACGGCTGGATATTCTGCACCGGGATAAATTTTTGTTAGATGTTCGAGTAAGACGTCGCTCATATCTGATGCATCCCCTCCACGCTGCGATTGCGTCCGGTCAGGTGTCTCGCTCCAATGAGAAGTAAAAGCATGCCCGGCAGGATATAAATCATGCTGATCGCACCGGTGATATCATTGCGGCCCGCACTTGCAAAATTGAACAGCAGCAGCGGCAAGGTCACGACCCGTCCGCCGCCGATCAGCAATGTCAGGATATACTGACTCCAGGATACGAGGAATGTAAACAGCGATCCAATCAGCAAGCCGGGCAGAATGGCCGGGAGGGTTATGGAATAGAAGGTTTGGAGAGGTCCAGCCCCGAGGCTGCGGGCCTGTGCTTCTACCGCGGGATTATAATTAGAGAAAACACCGGCCATTACCAGCACCATATAGGGCAGGGTGGGAATAAGATGGACCAGCATCACACCAAATTCTGATCCGGCAAGTCCCAGTTTAAGGAAGACAACATGTAGCCCCAGGGCGACGGCAATTCCGGGCACGATCATGGGTGCGAGGATAAGGATTTCGACGATCGCCTTGCCGCGAAACTGGTAAAGCCCAAGCGCGCGACCGGCAGGCAGGCCAATTACTATGGAGACAAATGTCGCACCAAGCGCTATCAGGATTGTCTGCCCAAGGGCGGGAAGGACTTCGGATGTTGTCGAGAAAACATAGTTCCAGGCCCGTAAACTATAGGCCGAGGGCAACAGGTCGGGGAAAAACCAGCTTCGGCTGACCGACCAGAGCGCCAGTGGAATGAGGGGAAGTATCAACCAGCTTGTGAGCATAGCGAGGGAGAGCCAGGCAAGCCCTGATAATCCTCGGCCCACATTTTCAGTCGTGTGCATATTCTGGTGAGACTCTCTCATTTTCGGATATAGCGCCGTGCAAAGCGGGCGTAGCCATAGATCATGACGCCGCTTAAAAGAGCAATAATCATCGCCATGGCAAGGGCTTCCGGTCGGGCATTCAGATCGACATTGGTAAAGGATTGATAGGCAAGAACCGGTAATGCTGCTGGATAATTCTGCCCGAGCAAGGCAGGGATTTCATAGGCGCCAAAAGTAAAGGCGAAAACGATCATCCCGGCGGTTAGCAGCCCGGGCATCAGAAGCGGCAGAAGGACATGACGGAAACTCTGCCAGCGGCTGGCGCCGAGTGAATGAGCCACGGCCTCATAATCCCGGCCCAATGTCTGCATGTTGGCAAGCAGGATCAGCGCGATAAAGGGGACCTCCTTCCAGACATATTGCAAGATTATGCCGATAGCCAATGGATCGAAGATCATGGCCGGAAACTCAGATGGCTTGGTAATCAGGGAAAAGTCATAGGCGAGACGGGCGAAAAAGCCGGACTGGGAAAAAAGATAGAGGATGCCAACGGCTCCTACCAGATGAGGTACTGTCAGATTAATCTGAAAGAGGAAATTGATGACGGAGCGACCGAGAAAACTTCGTCGCAGGATCAAGGCCGCCCCGAGGGCCAGGACAGAAGCGATAATCGTAGATGTGAACGCTATATGGAAAGTCAGCAGGAAAGAACGAAAAAAGCTTTCCGACGATAATATCTTGCGATAGGCATCGAGGTTTATCTCATCCCGCCCGATAAGCGGTATATAACCAAAACTCCCTACGAGACCAAGCGCGAGCCCCCCGATGAAAAGACCGAAAATTATCAGCAGCGCCGGAGACAGCATTAACGGGATTTTCCATCGTTCGAACATGAGATGTTCCCTGATCAAACCGTTATCTTAAAGCCTGGCCGGAATGGCGCGCTATTTCGAGACATTTTCCTGCCAGCCTTCTTCGATCGCGCTGATCCAGTCCGGATGAAGCTCAGGGAGAGATTTTTCAGCAAGAACTTCGGGCGCAATAACGGCAGGATGCCGCGGAAGTGCTGCGAAGCGGGCAACTGCATCATCATCCAACCGGCTTACATCTATTGCCGGCGCGGCGCCCCAAACATGGGACTTTGCTTTTTCATACTGCGCATCGAAGGACAGCAGGAAATTGGCGGTTACCATTGCAGCGGCTTTATTCGGGGAGTTGTAGGGAATGGCGACATAATTGGTATTGCCGATGGTGCCGTCTTCCAGCCCGTAGGAACGTGTCGTTTCCGGGAATATCCCATTCTCGACGTTGATTCCGAATATGGCCGGATCATAATCGAAATAAAGGGCAACTTCCCGATTGGCGAAAAGCTGGGCGAGACTGGCGATGGCATTGGGGTATGTTTTACCCTCCCGCCAAAGGTAGGGTTCCATCTTATTGAGGATAGCCCAGGCTTTCGGCGCAATGGCGTCGAATTTTCCCTGATCAAACTCTCCGAGCAGCTTATCCGTGCCCCCTGCGGCATGGTAAAAGATATGCCTGATAAAAACGCTGCCATTGAAATCCGTAGCTGCCGGATAGGTGAACTCTCCGGGGTTTTCCTTAACCCAGCCTATGAGGGCGGGGATACTCGTTGGCGGGTTTACCGTCCGGGCGCTGTCGTAGGCGAATGCGAACTGGGCGCGGTTCCAGGGAACTTCACATTCCTCCACTGCGAGGCCAAAATCATTAGCAATGGATGGATCCTGCCAGTCGACGAGCTTGTTGTTGGGAAGCAGGTTGTGATAGCCGCAGAAAAGCAAATCACCTTGCTTCATAGTTCGAAAATTCCCGCCATTAATCCAGATCAGGTCAACTGCACCGGTATCATCGATCCCTGCCTGCTTTTCCCCAAGAACAATATTGACCGCTTCTGCTGTATCGTTAATACCAACTCGCTTTAGCGTGATGCCGTAGCGTTCTTTCATCTCACCGCCGATAAAACCGGAAACATATTCGTTGATATTATCAGCGCCACCCCACATGAACCAGTTCACCGTTCCGCCATGTGCGGCTTCAACTACATCTTCCCAGTTTTTGAAGGCTGGTTTGTCCGCCGCTGCTGATATGAGGGGGAACAGGACAGAGAAAAGGGCCATCAGGGTAACAAGGCAACGCGAAAGAGTGGAATTGATCAGCAAGTAACGTAGCATGGTCTCCGGTTCCATTTGTAATCAGGTCAAGGGATATTTTGGGCTCATCCTAACCTAAGTTGCTCCGCTACGTCCGCATAATACTGGTCAAACGTCTACAACTTTTCGAGATCGACTTATGGTCAGTAACGTAAAGAAATTTTCTGGCCTTTTGCGGAAGAAACGGCATAGACTTGGGCGATAAACCCAACTATTCGCAATTACATGGTGTTTCCGGTTATAAATGCTGGCATTGGACAGGACAGATTTTCGCATCCTTCGGGAGATTCAGGCGAATGGCCGTATTTCCCTGGTTGATCTGTCCCGGCGTGTTAACCTGACCAAGACACCCTGTGCGGAACGCATTAAAAGGCTGGAGAAGGCGGGCGTGATCCGGGGCTATTTTGCCGCACTTGATCCGGAAACTGTTGATGCCGGACATGTGGTTATGGTGCAGGTGCAGCTTTCAACCACGACGGCGGAAGCGCTTGAGGAATTTAACGGCGCTGTTCGCGAAATTACCGAAATTCAATCCTGTATGATGATAGCGGGTGGTTATGATTACCTTCTGAAAATCCGGACCCGTGACATCGCCTCCTACCGGGAGCTGCTGGGGGCCGCCATTTCGCAACTGCCCCATGTTATGCAGACTCACAGCTATGTGGTCATGGAAGTCGTGAAGGACGAGGTTACTTTGGCAATTTCCGAAAATCTGGGAAAGAAGCAGCTATGAAAAAGGCTATCCGGGGTCGAGGCCTCTCCTATCATGGCAATCCCTTTACCGCACCCCTCGCCGATTGCCTTCACTATGAGGAGGACGGCCTGATCATTATCGAGGCGGGGCTTATCACCGCCTTTGGTCCCGCCCAGGAATTGCTGCGCGACCTCGGCTCGGACGTGCCTGTTACACATTATAAGGACGTGCTGATATGTCCGGGTTTTATCGATTGTCATGTTCATTACCCGCAGACGGAGATGATTGGTGCCTATGGCAAGCAGTTAATCGACTGGTTGAACAAATACACCTTTGTTACTGAGCAGAAATTTTCCGACAAGAATTATGCGTTTAAGTCCGCGGAAATATTTCTGAAGGAGATGTTGCGCGCAGGAACAACGACAGCTGCCGTTTTCTGTACTGTCCATCCTCAGTCGGTCGATGCATTTTTTGAGCAATCGGCGAGAATCAATATGCGAAATATCGCCGGTAAAGTCCTGATGAATCGATATGCGCCGGCCGGACTTTTGGATACGGCCAAGACAGGATATGACCAGACGAAAAGCCTGATCGAAAAATGGCACGGTAATGGGCGCGCGCTTTACGCTGTAACGCCGCGTTTCGCACCGACTAGCACTGAAGAGCAAATGGAAATGACCGGGGCCGTGTGGCAGGAGCATCCGGGAACCTATCTGCAATCGCATATTTCGGAGAATAAGGCTGAGATAGAATGGGTGAAAGAACTCTTTCCTGCTCGAAAAAACTATGTTGATGTTTACTGTCATTACGGACAGCTCGGGCCAAGGGCAATCTTTGGCCATGGTGTGCATTTTTCAGAAGATGACTTCCGTGTCTTTTCCGAAACCGGGACAGCAATCGCGCATTGCCCGACATCCAATCTCTTTTTAGGAAGCGGCTTGTTCCAGCTTGAAAGAGCCATGACCGGAGTGGCGCCCGTGCGTGTGGGGCTTGCCACGGATCTTGGCGGCGGTACGAATTTTTCCCAGCTTGTCAGTATGAATGAGGCTTATAAAATTGCGCAACTGAACGGCTTCGCGTTGAACGCCCATAAAGCCTTTTACCTGGTGACACGGGGCGCGGCAGAGGCGTTGTACCTTGAAGAGACGATTGGTAGTCTTGCAGCCGGATATGAAGCTGATATTACGATCATGGACCTTAAGGCAACCTCTATTCTCGGCTATCGACTGGATCACGCCGAAACACTGGAGGAGCAGCTATTTGCGCTGATGATGCTCGGTGATGACCGGGCGACGCGGGCGACCTATGTTGCCGGTGAATTGGTGTATGAACGCGACCATGACACCGGGAACGCATGTTTCTTCGGGATTTAACTATCTGTTGCGATTATTTCTTCGGGCTGCCGTCCGCCCAGAGCCGCTGTAATCTCGGCGGCAATGCCGACGGTTACCTCGCCCAACTCCATCAGCCGATCCTGTGAAATACGGGCCGCGGGTCCGGAAATGGATAATCCCGCTAACGGCTCAGCATGTTCGTCATAAACCAGCGCAGCGGCGCACCGCAGACCCACCGCATGTTCTTCATCATCCAAGGCGAAACCGCGCTTACGTGATTCCGTCAGTTCCGAATGAAGTGTTTCTGGGTCCGTTATCGTCTTATCTGTCAGCTTTGCCAAATTCTGACTTGCGATAATCCGTTCGACATCCCGTTTCGGCATCGCCATCAATATTGCCTTGCCCACGCCGGAACAGTGTAGCGGCACATGATTGCCCGGTTTAGAGAAGACGCGCATCATTTCCCGACTTTCGACCTGCGCGAGGTAGATAACCCTGTCTTCATCTGCAATGGCGAGATTTACCGTCTCTCCGCTGAGTTCCATCAGCCGGCGCATGTAAGGGCGGGCGACCGTTGCGAGATCCCGCGATGTCAGGAACCCGTTCCCGGTGACAAAAGCCCGCATGGCAATCTGCCAGCGACTGCCATCCCTATCGTACTGGACATAGTGTTCTTCCTGCAATGTCGTCAGCAGGCGATGTGTCGTGGAGGGTGCGAGCTTAAGTGATTTGGCAATCGCCGTAAGGGAAAGTCCCGGCGGGTTGTCAGCAATCTCGTTAAGGATCGACAGCGCCCGTGTCAGGGATTGAACCTGTCCCGTCCGGACTGCGCGCGTGGTTGGCGTCTCGGCCTTCATCTTTGAAATTCCATAATGTGAAAATATTTCCATTAAAGTTTATTCTCTTTGCTGTAACTGTCAATATCCGGTTGCTGCCTATATGATTGACAGGTCTTTATAGGCTGTCAGTAAATCTTTATAATCAGGGATGAGATTAAACAGATGACAAAGCGCGTGACAAAAAGCGGCCTTCAGGTTGCGTCGGAAATTGCGGAACTTGTTGAGATGGAAATACTGCCGGGCCTCGAATTGAACGAGGACGCGGTCTGGACGCTTCTCGCTGACCTCGTCGAGACCTTCGGTCCGCGTAATCTCGAACTGCTGGAAAAGCGAGATGAACTACAGGCAAAAATTGATGCTTGGCATCTTGCGGCAAAAGGTAAGCCTTATGATGCTGCTGCGTATAAATCGTTCCTGCAGGAAATTGGCTATCTGGTTCCTGAAGGCCCGGCCTTCAAAGTAACGACCACCAATATCGATCCGGAAATTTCCGACGTTGCCGGACCTCAATTGGTGGTGCCGGTAATGAATGCACGGTATGCGTTAAATGCTGCAAACGCGCGGTGGGGCAGCCTGTATGACACGCTCTATGGCACAGATATCCTGCCCGAAGGCGACGGGTGCGAAAAAGGTAGCGGCTATAACCCCAAACGCGGACTTGCGGTCATTGACTATGGGTTTGGCGTTCTCGATCGGGCGGCGCCTCTCGCAAGGGGCAAACACAAGGATGTAAGGGCCTATCGGTTAAAAGATGTTGATGGGCAGAAGCAACTTGAAATGAAGCTTGCAGATGGTTCCGTGACAGAACTTGCGGACTCAGCGCAGTTCGCGGGTTATCTTGAGGACGGCACTCCAACCTCAATTCTTCTTCAGAAGAACGGTCTGCACCTCGACATCCAGATTGATCCAAATCATCCCGTTGGCGAGGATCACCCTGCAGGAGTGAAGGATATTCTGATGGAATCGGCGCTGTCTACCATTCAGGACTGTGAGGATTCCGTCGCCGCTGTCGATGCCGAGGATAAAGCCCTTGTGTATCGCAATTGGCTCGGGCTGATGAAGGGTGATTTGGAGGATCGCTTTGAAAAAGGCGGAAAGACGGTTTCCCGTACCCTGAACCCGGACCGCGTCTATCTTGGCCCCAAGGGCGGGGAAATCACTTTGCATGGCCGGAGCTTGCTGCTTGTTCGTAATGTCGGACACCTGATGACAACAAATGCGGTTCTGGACAGTGAGGGAGAAGAAATTCCGGAAGGGATCCTGGATGCGGTGATGACTTCGGCGGCCGCGTTGCATGACCTGAAGGGTCACGCCCGATATTCCAACAGCCGCGCCGGTAGTCTTTATATTGTGAAACCGAAAATGCACGGACCGGAAGAAGTCGCGTTCACCAACGATCTTTTCGCGGCGATAGAAGATAGGCTCGATCTTCCGCGTAATACCATAAAAGTCGGCGTAATGGACGAGGAAAGGCGGACGACAGTTAACCTCAAGGAATGTATCCGTGCTGTGTCAGGACGGATATTCTTCATCAATACCGGCTTCCTCGATCGGACCGGCGACGAAATCCATACCAGCATGGAGGCAGGTTCCTTTATGCGGAAAGATGATGCGAAGGGAGAGCCCTGGATCGCAGCCTATGAAGACTGGAACGTTGATATCGGGCTGGAAACAGGACTTCCTGGGCACGCCCAGATCGGGAAGGGCATGTGGGCGATGCCTGATGAGATGGGAAAGATGATGTCGGCAAAGATTGGTCATCCCATGGCCGGAGCAAACTGTGCCTGGGTCCCATCGCCGACAGCCGCGACACTGCACGCGCTTCATTACCATGAAGTATCCGTGAAAGAACGCCAGAAGGAGATTGGCAAGCGTGGCCGGGCAAGCCTTGACAGCATTCTGACGCCACCGCTTCTGAAGGGCACAAATCTGTCTGAAAAGGAGGTTCAGGCGGAACTGGACAACAATGCGCAAGGCATACTTGGATATGTCGTTCGCTGGATCGATCAGGGTGTTGGTTGCTCCAAGGTGCCGGACATAAATGACATCGGCCTCATGGAAGACCGGGCAACATTGCGGATTTCCAGCCAGCATATTGCCAATTGGCTGCATCACGGGGTTTGTAGTGAGGATGACGTCATGGAAACCCTGAAACGTATGGCAGGCGTTGTCGACGCACAAAATGCGAACGATCCGCTCTATCAGCCCATGGCTGGAAATTTTGATACGTCAGTTGCTTTCAAGGCGGCCTGCGATCTCGTGTTTGAAGGACGGTCGCAACCAAGCGGATACACGGAGCCGATCCTGCACGCTCGACGCCTTGAGGCGAAGGCACGATGACTTTGTATGTTGGATCATAGAAACAGAAATTTTTTAATTGGAGGGCAAGATGCTAAATGTAAAACGCCTGTCCCATGCGGACGCGTTAATCCTTATTCACGGGGCGCGGGAAAAGGCGAGTGAAATCGGGGTTCCGATGTGCATATCGATCGTTGATGAAAGCGGCAACCTGATCGCGTTTGAACGAATGGATGGCGGAAAAGTTACCAGCATTACGATTTCCGCAGACAAGGCCTATACGGCCGCCGCCGCCCGCAAGGCAACCCACGAATACAATGCGGTGAATGTTCCGGGCAATCTGGCGTTTGGTATCCACACCGAAGTCGGTGGTCGCCTTTCCTCCGTCGGAGGAGGGCTGCCGGTTGTAGTGGATGGAGAGGTTGTTGGCGGAATCGGTTTGAGTTCGGGCACACCGGCGCAAGACATGGAATGCGCCGAAGCAGGACTTGCGCATTTCTACAACGTGAAGGAATAATCTCACGCTCTCTTGTGCTTCGCTATATTCTGCGGTTATAACAATTCTCAAGGCAAGTAAATGCCGGTTATGGCGGGAAAACAGGAGCCTGATAGAGTACAATGGTGGTCGACAGTACAAAAGGCGTAAAACAACCTTCTCGCGAGATGCAGATGACGGCCCTGGAAGGGATTGTCGGTTTTCATATGCGCAAGGCCATCCTGCGCGGTCAAAGCAGATTAGCCACCGCGGCGGGTCGAAAGCTGGTCACGGGTCAATTTTCCGTAATGGCAATCATCAATGAAAATCCGGGTCGAACCCAGAGTGCAATTGCGGAAGCGGCCGGCCTGGATCGCTCGTCCCTCGTTCCCATCCTCAATAAGTTCGAAAAGGATGGCTTAATTCTTCGGGCGCCGGTCAAGGGCGATAAACGTGCCTACGCAGTTCGATTGACGAAAAAAGGCGAGAAGGAGCTGGCCGTGCTCAAAGAGAAAGCCGAGGAGATCGAGGCGCAGGTGATTGCCGGTCTCGGCGTTAAGGACCATGCCCGGTTAATCGACCTTCTGAAAAGATTTCACGATATTCTCTAGATAGAAGCGCAATTCCAAGAGTACGATTCGCCGTTAAACGCGAATGTCATGAATAATGGCAATTTGCATATGGTTGTGAATTGGCGATCTGAAACGGGAGACCAACTATATGTTGTAGGGTGCGAATACGGTTTTATGTTCGCAATCGATAGTGTCCTAAAAAGTGTAAAAAAATAAAACACAGCAACCAAAACGCTAGTTGCGGATGCCCTCCTCCCGTATACTGATCTTATCGACAGGATGAAAGCGACGCTCATCGGGAGCGAAACAAAAAGGGGGGCGGCATGGGCATGATGTTTAGCGATTTTAGCAAGGCGCTTTCCGTTAAAAGCTGCTATTCCAGATATCTCCTGTCCTCTGCGGTTTTCGTTCTGATGGTTCTGCTTTCCGCCTCTTTCTTTGTTCAGGAACCCTTGCGAGGTGACGAAAATACTCAACTGGTCGAGAAAACGGCGCTTCTCGACTAACGTTATCTTTTACGCATAAACGGCTAAACTCTGCCATTTTGGGATGAGAGAACAATTCCTTAATGAAATAGCGTGTAAATTCCCTTTTTGTACAGGCCGTTACGGTCGACTAGAAAGGTGAGGCACGATTCCGGATGAGTGTTGAGACAAATGCGCTGGAAACCTATCGCGCACGCGCCCGAAATACGAACGTAAATGACGTCACTCTGTTGGCGACCGATTACCTGAACCACTTCAACGAAGCTCTGATGCTCGCGGAGCTGGTTGTGGATATGCCGGACATGCTGGACGATTTTATCGAGTGGTCACCTCGCTCCTATACGGATCATTTTACCGGCAGCGGAATTGCGGATAGAGAATTGGCAATAGAAGCCTATGCGTTTTCCCCCCCTGAGTATAAGGAGCCCTTCAATATTACGATCCGGCAACTTGATGTTGAAATACTTGCCTTGCAGATGCGCCTTGGTGCCGACAAAGGAATCAATACAGGAAGAAACACTGACACAGCCACGGCACATCAATGTCAGGTAATTCGGGAATTAATTGACAATGCCGGAGCTATTATAAACGGAAATCTCCGAGACAGGTACCAGCAATCACATAATTGCAAGGACGGGGCAGGGGAAGAAAACCTCGATCAGGACGAGATCAATGCGTTGTTCGGCTAACCTCACATACGCTCTTTGCAAGCATTTAAAATGGATGATCTGCGGTGTAAGACGCTTTGTCTACGGCTATATAGTGTTTACTACTAGTTTGTTCATTTGGCCTGTAAATGCGCTGGCGGAGACAGATAAGGAATGTCTCGCAATCTGGAAAAAGCCGGAAGTGAGGATCGAGGTAATATCGGCGAAGCCCCGCTTTGATCATGGCAAATCATCACAGCAGATTGAACGAATTGCAAAGAAGAGTGGTTTTGCAAAGTCATCGCGTCACACCAACCTTCTGGGACTGACACATTCTGCGATAGGGCCCAGTCTGGGGGTTGCGACGAAGTACAAAATAATCGAGCGCGGAAAATACTGTCTGCGTCTCGACTGGGTTAAACTGACGTTTGGTGCCCGAAAAACAAATGTTTATATTGACCGGAAATACCGAAAAGACACTTGCGCCTACAAGGCGATCCTTGCTCATGAGTTGGAGCATGTCCGGATAAACGAGCGGGTAATTAAAGAGTATCTTCCAATAATCACCAGGGAGCTGGAGGCGCGCGCCGCCGGTATCAGGCCGTTCTATACGAAAAATTCGAAAGTAGCAGGTCAGTCCATCGTCAATCGCCTAATGTTCGAGCTTGATCCCATGCTGGAGGAATTCAACAAGGCACGGATGGCGGCAAATGATTTGATTGATACGCCGGCTGCTTACGCGGCGACGCAGGCGAAATGCATAGATTGGTAAGCATTGAATCTAGTTATTTGCAAATTATTAAGATTTTCTTGATTAAGTTATTCAAGGTCAGAGGACAGATTTGTTCCGGCTGAGAATTCAGCACCCGTGCAACAGAGAACCGAGATGATCATTGCAAAAGATATCAAGAAGATGCTGAGAGCGCTTGACGCTGAAAACGATCACATGAAAACCGGTAGTGCGAAAGACCGGCGTTATCGCCGTGCCGATGTCCTGTGGCCAGCGACAATCCGGGCGGAGCGGGGCCACGCCTGCCTTCACGAAGAAGAACGCGAAGTGAGCGGAATTATTAAGGATATATCGGCCAATGGCGCGCGAATAGATGTCGAAGGCCTGTTTTTTGAAAAAAACAATCTCTTGTTGCAGGCGACGCAGCTTGGTGCCTTGCGGTGCGATCTTGTCTGGCGCCGCGGAAACAAGATCGGCTTGCAATTTTCGGAAGACCCGGCAAAAATTCTTGAAAAGCTACAGGAACTCCTTCCCGGATTTGACAATACAGTTTCCTGATGACGGATTCGCATTATCAGTCCGTAAGGGTGCTGCTCTTTGATCCGGACCCGGCAATGCGCCACAATACCCGAAGTGCCCTTCTGAATGCTGGATTTGGGGACGTTGTCGCCTGTACGGATCCCGCTGAACTGGAGGATAAAGCCCAGGCCGGTGAATTTGACCTGATCCTCTCGGAAACGGGTACGTCCGATGCTGATACCCACCAGATCATCCATGAAATTCGCAGCCACCGGATTGGCCGGGATCCCTTTGTGAATGTCGTACTTTCACTCTGGAATCCGGCGCCTGAAGTGGTGGATAAGGTAATGAGGTCCGGCGCAGATGACCTGATCACGCGACCAATGTCTCGAAGCCAGATTATTTCTCGGATCCAACGGTTGGTGGCCTCGCGCAAGCCGTTTGTAGTCACTGCGGACTATACCGGTCCGGACAGACGTATCGCGACGAGAATATCCTCGGCCATTCCCGCCATGATCGTTCCGAATTCCCTGAAGGCAAAAGTGGAAAATCGACCGGAACTATCCGCGACCCCCGAAGCCATCCAGCTCGCGATGAAGGTAGTGAATGAGAGAAAAATATCGATTTACACCGAACAGCTTATGCGTCTCTCCTCCGCCGTTGTTCTCTTGTTCGGTACGACAGGTTCAGCGAAAGACCGCAAGGCGATAATCGCAGCCATGCAGGATCGGAACGAAGCGCTGGCCGCAAAGGTGAAGGGGACTAAGTTTGAGCATGTCATCTCTCTCAGCGACGCCTTGGGTGATCTGTTGCAGTCTATCGATATCGAGGGACGGCCCCTGTCTGATAAAGATCGTGAGCTGCTGTCACAAATTCCCTATGCTATCCACAAGGCTTGCATGGAAGTACATCATACAGCGGGCCTTGCCTTTGACATCCGCGATGTTACAAGTCGCCTGCGGGATACCCAAAATCGACAAAAATTCGGTTTCACTTCGGAAAATAAAATAAATAGTCCTGCTTTTGGCTGATTCATACTTTGTTCCGGGAATTTAAGAACTATTATCTATACCGGAGCCTAGACGCAGGAAATTCAGGAGGAAGATATCATTTTTACCATAAAGTCGCTAACGCGAGCAGGAGTGATCTTTTCCTTGCTGGGGCTCGTAATTCTTATGCTTGGGAGTGCTAACGCCCAGAGCATTACATTCTTGCGTATCGGAACCGGGTCGACGGCCGGAACCTATTATCCCATTGGTACATTGATCGCGTCTGTAATTTCCAATCCTCCCGGAAGCCGTCCTTGTGAGGCCGGGGGTTCCTGCGGGGTCCCGGGATTGATTGCGACGGCCCAGACAACCCATGGGTCGGTTGAAAATATTTACGGCGTGGCAAGCGGAAGTTTCGATACGGCATTGGCGCAGTCGGATATGGTAGCAGCGGCGTATAATGGTAAAGGCATTTTCCGAAAGAAAAAGAATGAGCCGGTCACGTCACTACGGGTAATCGCCAATCTCTATCCTGAAGATATCCACCTTGTCGTGCGTCGCGGGGCGGAAATTAAAAGCGTCGGCGACTTAAAAGGCAAGCGGGTTTCAATTGACGTTCCGGGGTCGGGTACCCGTGAGAATGCGAAACAGATTCTGAAAGTATATGGCCTTTCGACGAAGGATATTGACGCGGTGACTGCCGATCCGGACAAGGCGGTAACCATGATATTGCAGGATTCTTTGGACGCCTTTTTCTTTGTTGCCGGATACCCTGTAAGCGCCGTTTCCGAGCTTGCCGATGCCGGGAAAATAGACCTGCTGCCGATCGAAGGAAAGGTGGCGGAAAAATTCCTCACCGAACATAGCTATTATTCCGTTTCTGAAATACCTGCAGATACTTATCGGGAGCTGAAGACGGTACTAACCCTTGCCGTGTCGACACAGTGGATCGTTAATGCGGACATGCCGGATGAACTTGTCTATGAAATGACGCGTGCATTATGGCATCCGGAAAACCGTCATTTGCTGGATCGGGGGCATGTGAAGGGAAAGCTTATACTGCCGGAAACAGCGCTTAAAGGTGTCAGTATACCTTTACACCCAGGGGCCGAGCGATATTACCGGGAAATAGGGGTTATTACTGACTAGGAAGGCAGGAAGAATTTTTATAGGCTGTTCTCATCACGTCAAATGACAGCAGTTGCCGCCTCCCTTCGGCCTTGATAAGGGTGTCAAAAATTACAGGAGTAGATTGTGATCCCCTTTGTTGCCGCGACATCTGAAATTGATCCCAAACCGATTATCGTGATTGAAAAAGCGGGCTTTGACGCGTGGCTCGCGACGCAATCAGACGCGCATAAAAGCTGGATCGCTGCCCATGACTTTGAGCCCGAGGATGGAAAATTTCTTCTTCTTCCCGGAAATTCGCATGGTATTGACGCAGTTCTTTATATCAAGGGCAGCGCGTGGGATATCTGGTCTCTTGCGGATCTTCAGGGAAAATTGCCAACTGGGCAATACTCCTTAAAGGCCGAGCTTGATGCGAGAGAGGCAACGGATCTGGCGACAGGTTGGTCGCTTGGTACATATAATTTTGATCGCTACAAGAAAAACACGAAGAAATATGCCACGCTGATACTGCCGGATGGGGTCGATGCAGGCAGGGTTGAGCGTACGGTGAAAGCCGTGACGCTTGTGCGCGATCTAATCAATCTGCCCGCAGGTGACCTTGGCCCCTCTGCTCTGGAAGCTGCGGCGTCTCAAGTCGCCGGTGAGTTTGAGGCGGAGCAAATCAATATTATCGGAGACGACCTTCTGACCTATCATTTTCCCATGGTTCATGCAGTTGGTCGCGCGGCGGCGGATGCCCCCCGTCTGATCGATATCATATGGGGTGACAAGGATGCCCCGAAGGTGACGCTGGTCGGCAAAGGCGTTTGTTTTGATACCGGGGGCCTTGATATCAAGTCGGCGGCAGGCATGCTCATGATGAAGAAGGATATGGGGGGTGCCGCCACGGTGCTTGGGCTTGCCCATATGATCATGGATGCAAATCTGCCCGTTCGATTGCGAGTACTGATTCCTGCGGTGGAAAATGCCATTTCCGGTAATGCTTTCCATCCGGGAGATGTTCTGACCAGTCGGAACGGGAAAACCGTTGAAATCGGTAACACGGATGCGGAAGGAAGACTCATTCTGGCTGACGCATTGGTTGCGGCTGACGAGGAATCGCCCGATCTGCTGATTGATATGGCGACGTTGACGGGCGCGGCACGCATTGCCGTCGGCACCGAGATCGCGGCAACCTTCACCGACGATGACGCATTATACGCGGAGATTGAAGCACATAGCGCGCAGGAAAAGGACCCTGTCTGGCGGATGCCGCTTTGGGATGACTATCGTCATCTCATCGACAGCAAGATCGCAGACGTGAATAATTCAGGATCAGGCGGTGGATATGCGGGGGCCATTACTGCTGGCCTGTTCCTCAAGGAGTTTGTGGAAAACGCCAAAAGCTGGGTTCACTTCGACATCATGGCCTACAACATACGCAGTCGTCCCGGGCGCCCCATTGGCGGGGAAGCCTTCGCATTGCGTGCGTTGTTCTCCTTGATTGAGGAACGCTACCGTCGTTAGTGCTCAGTATCCCTTCTCGACATCCACGGCGTGGAGCAGGTCTTCTCCCTTTTGCGTGCGGATAATGTTTTCGGCAACCAGCTTTGCAACACTTTCCGGATCGGAAATACTTGCGACATGGGGCGTTACGCGGATTTTGGGATGATCCCAGAACGGGTGATCCGCAGCCAGCGGCTCTGTCCGGAACACGTCCAGCGTGGCGGCCGAGAGCTGCCCGCTATCCAGTGCCGGAATCAGGTCATCGTCTGCCAGATGAGGTCCGCGGCCAGCGTTGATAATGCTTGCGCCTTTCGGCAGCTTGGAAAACAACTCAGCGTTCAAGACATTCTCGGTTGCCGAGGTGAGGGGAAGCAGGCAAACTAGAATCTCTGTCCGGGCAAGGAAAGCATCAAGCTGATCGTCCCCAAAGAAACTTTGTACACCGTTGATTTTCTTCTCTGACCGGCTCCAGCCCGCGACATCGAATTTTAGGAACCTGAGCGCCTCCGCGGCACCGCCGCCCAGCTCTCCCATGCCCAGGATTCCTACTTTCCGCTCGCTTGCGAACGGGGCGAAATGCTCTTTCCAGACATGCTCTCTCTGCTGCGAGTCATAGGTATGGCAAAAGCGATGATGGTTTAAAACATGCTGAACGACATATTCGGTCATCCGTCCCGTTAGGTTGGGGTCAACAACCCGTGAAAAGGGAAGGTGTCGCGGGAAATCAGGATCGGCAAGCAAGTGATCAACGCCGGCACCCAGTGAATATACGGCTTGCAGGTTTTTCAGCTTTGCCAGCTCCCCATGGGGCATTTTCCAGCAAAGTGCGTATTTAATGTCATCCGGATCACCAATATCGGGCCAAATCCGGACATCAAGGTCAGGGATATACTTCCCAAGTTCGCGGCGCCACCAATCAGCGCGGTCAATATTACTCTTGAACAATAGGGCCATTTTATTCTCCGGTACCTTATTCTGATACCTTAATTGTTTACAACATCGTTTGCGGCAGTCTCAAGGTCGAAAGCCGCTTTCATCAATGCCTTTGTATAGTCTGTTTCAGGATTGTCAAAGATTTGTGCAGAGGGTCCCTGTTCGACAATCTTGCCATTGCGCATAACGATGACGCTGTCGGCGATGGCGCGCACGACTTTAAGGTCATGGCTGATAAACAGATAGGTCAGGTTATGACGGTTTTGCAAATCACGTAAAAGATCGACGATTTGCGCCTGAACCGACATATCGAGGGCCGAAGTCGGTTCATCCAGCACGATGAATTTCGGCTTCAGGATCAGGGCGCGAGCGATGGCGATGCGTTGGCGTTGACCGCCCGAAAATTCATGGGGGTAGCGGTCCTGGGCTTCCGGGGGGATGCCGACCTCTTTCAGGATTTCAGATATCCGGTCGCGTCGTTCCAGACGGTCACCCCGACCTTCATGGACGATCACTCCCTCCTCGATGATCTGACCGACAGAAAGCCGCGGGCTGAGGCTGGAGTAGGGATCCTGAAAGACAATTTGCATTTCCGAACGCAAGGGGCGCAGTTCCTTCCAGTTTGAATGCTGGATAGGTTTACTGTTGAACAGAATTGTCCCTTCCGAGGATGCGAGCCGGAGCAAGGCAAGGCCAAGCGTTGATTTTCCAGAACCACTCTCACCGACAATTCCGACGGTATGCCCCTGTTTTACCGAGAGCGAGATACCGTCCACCGCGCGCACATAATCGACAGTGCGCTTTAACAGCCCTTTTTTGATCGGGAAGTAAACTTTCAGGTTTTTGCAGGACATGACATCCGGAAGAGCGTCATTCTTGCGAAGGGGAAGGCCCTTCGGTTCCGCCGCAAGCAGCATTTTGGTATAGTCGTGGCGTGGTTGACGAAATAGCCCCACAGTAGAATTTGCTTCGACAATTTCGCCATCAGTCATGACACAAACGTCCTTAGCCATCTTGCGGACAATGCCAAGATCATGGGTAATCAACAAAATCGCCATACCAAGGCGTTTTTGCAAATCCATCAGGAGTTCGAGTATCTGGGCCTGGATTGTTACATCAAGGGCTGTCGTCGGCTCATCGGCAATGAGCAGGTCAGGTTCATTGGCGAGGGCCATGGCGATCATCACGCGTTGACGCTGCCCGCCGGAAAGTTGATGCGGATAGGCATTGAGGCGTTCGTCAATTGCATCAAGACCGACCATGTCCAATAGTTCGCGTACACGGGCGGCGGCTTCTTTCTGGTTCATCCCCTTATGGACGAGCAAAGTCTCATTGATTTGCTTTTCGATTGTATGCAACGGGTTGAGCGATGTCATTGGTTCCTGAAAGATCATCGATACATGATTGCCACGAAATTTCCGCATTTCTTTTTGCGGTGTTCCAACGACTTCAACCCCGTTCATTTTGATTGAGCCTTTTGGATGCTTCGCGAGCGGATAGGGCAACAGCTGAAGGATGCTGAGCGCCGTGACGGACTTTCCCGATCCACTTTCCCCGACAAGGGCCATTGTCTCGCCCTTCTCGATATTGAAGGAGACGCCCTTCACAGCCGGAATATCTTCTCCGTCGGCTTTGAAGGTGACCCAAAGATTGTTAATCTCAACTAGCGCCATTACTGGAACGTCTTTCGTGGATCAAAGGCATCGCGGATCCCTTCCTGCATAAAGAAGGCAAGTGTCAGCATGACCGAAAGGGTCAAAAAGGCTGTGATCCCAAGCCAGGGAGCCTGAAGGTTGGCCTTACCCTGAGCCAGCAATTCACCCAGGGACGGGGAGCCAGGCGGCAGGCCGAGGCCAAGAAAATCAAGGGAAGTCAGGCTGACGATGGATCCCGTCAGGATGAACGGCAGGAATGTCAGCGCAGAGACCATGGAGTTTGGCAGGAGATGCTTGAACATTATTACCCTGTCGCGCACGCCGAGGGCACGCGCCGCCCGCACATAATCGAAATTACGGGATCTTAGAAACTCTGCCCGCACGACACCCACAAGGCTTGGCCAGCTGAACAAGAGCAATAGCGCCAACAGGATTAGAAAACTCGGCTCGATCAGGGCAGCGAGAATGATAAGGATATAGAGGCTCGGCATTCCACCCCAAATCTCCAGAAGACGCTGGAATATCAGGTCGACCCAACCCCCGAAATATCCCTGAACAGCACCGGCGGACACGCCGATAATGGAGCTGAAAATTGTCAGGATTACACCGAACGCGACGGAAATACGATATCCGTAGATAACCCGGGCGAGCACATCGCGTCCCTGATCATCAGTGCCAAGCCAGTTTTCCGCATCTGGTGGCGATGGTGCAGGCGAGGACAGGTCATAGTTGATAGTGGTGTAGCTGTAGCGGATCAGGGGCCAGATTTGCCAGCCGTCTTCATTGATGAGGTCGGCGACAAATGGGTCGCGATAGTCGGCCTCGGTCTCAAAATCGCCGCCAAAAGCCGTCTCGGGATAGGCGACGAGAAATGGAAAATACAGTTGATCCTTGTAGGAAACGACAAGCGGTTTATCGTTGGCAATAACTTCGGCAAAAAGTGAAATCACGAACAGCAGAACAAACAAGATCATTGACCAGTAGCCACGACGATTGGCTTTAAAATTCTTAAGTCGGCGCTGGTTGATGGCGGAAAGCTGCATGATCTATGCTTCCCTTGCTTCGAAGTCGATCCGCGGATCAACGAGCGTATAGGTCAGGTCGCCAATCAGGTTCATGATCAGGCCGAGCAGGGCGAAAACATAAACAGTTGCGAAGATGACAGGATAATCGCGATTAATCGCCGCTTCAAAACCAAGAAGTCCCAAACCATCAAGGCTGAAAATCACCTCGATCAGGAGTGAGCCGGTGAACAGAATTCCGATAAAGGCACTCGGGAACCCGGCGATTACGATCAGCATGGCATTGCGAAACACATGGCCATAAAGAACCCGTCGCTCACTGAGGCCCTTGGCACGGGCTGTAAGCACATATTGCTGGCTTATCTGGTCAAGGAAGGAGTTTTTGGTAAGCTGGGTCAGGGCGGCGAAACCACCAATAACCAGGGCAGTAACAGGTAGGGCGATATGCCAGAGATAGTCCGTTATCTTGCCAAAAGTACTGAGTTGTTCCCAGTTATCAGAAGTAAGGCCGCGGAGCGGGAACCAGTTGAAATAGGATCCACCCGCAAAAAGAACGATAAGTGCGACGGCAAACAGAAAACTCGGAATGGCATTACCGACAATGACAAGGCTGCTGGTCCATATATCAAATTTTGTGCCGTCACGGACCGCCTTGGCGATGCCAAGGGGGATGGAGATCAGATAAACCAGTAGCGTCGTCCAAAGGCCAATCGAGATCGATACCGGGAGCTTTTCGATCACCAGGTTGACAACAGTTTCATCGCGAAAATAGCTGTTGCCAAAATCGAACATCAGGTAATTTTTTATCATGAGGAAGAAGCGTTCATGAGCGGGCTTGTCGAAGCCGAATTGAACCTCAAGTTCCTTGATGAATTCAGGGTCGAGCCCCTGTGCCCCGCGATAGGCGCTGTCCGAGCCGACGCCCGACGACGTTGAACTCCCGCCTGATGAGGTATCGCCAGCCCCGCTACCGCCGATGCGGGCTGTTGCTCCGACGGCTGTTCCCTGAATTTCCGCGATGATTTGCTCGATCGGACCACCGGGAGCAAACTGGATAACCACGAAATTGAGAACCATGATGCCAAATAAAGTCGGTATCATGAGCAGGATACGTCTCAATATATAGGCAAACAACGACTACTCCTCTGTCCTTGGTCTTTGGCTATTTACTCAACTGGCGGGAAAGTTTCTCGGCTTTTGCCTGATCATACCACCAGCTTTGCAGTACCGCACGATCAAAACCCGGCTTTTTTGCAGAAGGTCGACCGAATTTATCCCAATAGGCGATAAAATGGCTGTTTTTATGCCATTGCGGGATAAAATAATAATTCCACATCAAAACCCGATCCAAAGCGCGTGCGGCGGTTATAAGCTCCGTTCGGGACTGTGCATCAACTATTTTTTCTATCAAGGCGTCTACCGCCGGGTTCTTAACGCCCGCGATGTTAAGACCTCCTGTTACGTCGGCGGAGGTAGAGCCCCACCAGTCACGCTGCTCTACCCCCGGCACCTGTGGTTGGGGAAAGCGGCGGACTACAATGTCGAAATCAAACTCCCGAACCCGGTTTTGCCAACTCGCGCTGTCTATTACGCGAACAGAGGCATCAATCCCGGCTCGTTTCAGGTTGGCTATATACGGGTTGATGACGCGCGTGAAGGATTGCTCATAGAGTAGAAATTCGACCGTCATCTGCTCTCCCGCCGAATTGAGGAGCTTTTTATTCTGCACTGTCCAGCCAGCGGTCCTGAACAGCTCCAGCGCCGCGTGGATTTGTCCACGAATATTACCTGACCCATCGGTCTTGGAAGGAATGAATTGCTGAGTGAATACCGCGCCGGGCAGAATATCCCTGAATGGCGTTAGAAGGGCAAGCTCCGCTGGGGATGGCGGGCCGCTCGCTTTCATTTCTGAATTTTCAAATGCCGATCCTAAACGATCATAAAGACCATAAAATAGGTTCTGGTTCGTCCATTCAAAATCAAAGAGAAGTCCAAAGGCTTCCCGTGCCTTGATATTATCAAAAGGTGGGCGGCGGCTGTTCATGAAGAATGCCTGCAATCCGGTCAGCTTCGCATCTTCCAGAACGTCCTGTTTTATATAGCCGTTCCTGACGGCGGGCTTGTTCTCATATTCGGTTGCCCAGCTTCGGGAAGTGAACTCTTCGCGAAAGTCATACTCACCTGCAAAAAAGGCTTCCAGTGCAATAGTTCTGTCGCGGTAATAATCAACCTGTATCACATCGAAATTAAACCGGCCTTTATGGACAGGCAGATTTTCCGCCCAATGGTTCTTTACACGTTCATAACGAGGAGACCGGCCAGGGTTGACCGTCGCAAGTTTGTAGGGCCCGGAACCCATCAAGGGCTCCATCGTGGTGACGGCAAATTCCCGATTTTCAAAAGATGCCCTGGAGAGAATTGGCATGACGGCGACCTGATATGGCAGATCCCGGGTCAGGGCACCTTCGCGAAACTCAAACCGGATTTTATGTGGATCGAGGACCCTGGCGGAGACGATGTCCTTGTAAAGTAGGCTATATCTGGGATGGCCTTTCTCTTTTAACGTATCAAAGGTAAAGGCCACGTCCTTGGCGGTGATCGGCGTATCATCATGAAAACGTGCAGTGGTCCGAAGGTTAAATTCAACCCATTGGCCTTGACCATCAATCGTGACGGTTTCTGCAAGCAAGCCATAAACGGCGTCCGGCTCGTCAAAGGAGCGAGTCATTAGCTGCGTGAAGTTGAAATATATGTCACCTCCCTTGTCGCCATTGATCAATGCCGGATTGCCTTTCAGCAGAAACGGGTTGACGGTATCGAAGCTGTCGAGATCGCGTAGCTTGATTGTTCCGCCCTTCGGCGCATCCGGATTAACATAATCGAAATGAGTAAAGTCGGGGCCATACTTCAAGTCCCCAAAGACGGACAAGCCATAGCTGGTGCGAGGGTCTGCTGCGGCACTTGTCGTCATCAGCAACAATGCGGTGAGTAGCGGCGCAACCGTCTTTCTCATCTAGCTCTCCCTAATAGCGGCGCGCAACTATTGCTTTTCCTTAATTTCTTTGAGTCCTTCTTGCAAACGGCGTTCTTTTTCCGGATCTACCCACCAACTCAGGATATCCGGCCCCTGTGATGGGTTCATCTCGGTATGACCGAACTTGTTCCAATAGGCGATGCGGTCATACGCCGCATGGAACTGCGGCACTACATAGAAATTCCAGGTCAATACCCGGTCAAGCGCCCGCACAGCAGGAATAAGATCATCATAGGTTGGCGCAGCAATCAGATTTTCGATTAGGGCGTCTATCACAGGATCATTGATCCCCATGACATTCCGGCTTCCGGGACGCTGGCCCGCGGCGCTGCTCCAGAATTCGCGCTGTTCGTTGCCGGGGCTGATGGACTGGCCAAATCCGGCGGTTGTCATATCGAAGTCGTAGTTACGAAGCCGTTCGGTGTATTGGGCTGAATCGACAACACGTGATGACGCATCAATACCCAGCTTTTTCAAATTCTTGATATACGGGCCGGTGATACGCAGGCTGTTGGGATCATACATCAAAAATTCTATGGTCAGCGGCTTGCCGGTATTCGGGTCAATCAATTTTCCGTTCTCGACGTTCCAGCCTGCATCATTTAGAATCTTTTTCGCCTGACGGAGTGGCGCGCGGTCCTGCCCGGAACCGTCGGTCACCGGCGCCTGAAAGGCGGGGCCGAATATGCGCTGCGGCAACTGGTTTCGATAGGGCTCCAGTATGGCCAGTTCTTCCGCAGAGGGTTGACCTGTTGCGGCCATAATTGAATTTTCGAAGAAACTGTTTGTCCGGCTGTATTGATCATAGAAAATATTGCGATTGAGCCATTCAAAATCAAAAGCGTAGATGAGCGCTTCCCGCAATGCCGGATCCTGGAATTTTTCACGCCGCAAATTAAATGCGTAACCCTGCATCCCGGCGGAGCGTTCATTTGGAACCTCTTCCAGAATAACAAGCCCCTTCTTCACCGCCGGAAAGTCATATCCCGTGGCCCAGTTTTTCGCACTGTTCTCCGACCTGTAGTCATATTCTCCAGCCTTGAATGCCTCCAACAGCACCGCTGTATCCCGGTAAAAATCATAGCGGAGCGTATCAAAATTATATCGTCCGACATTTATCGGTAGATCCGCCCCCCAGTAATCGGGGACCCGTTCGTAGGTGATGTATCGGTTGGCCTCGAAATCTTTGACGCGGTAGGGCCCTGAGCCAAGAATTGGTGTGAGCGTCGTTTCCTCAAATTCATGGGTTTCGAAGTATTTTTTTGACAGGATGGGTAGAAGCTGACCCACAATCTGCGGCAGTTCCCGGTTTGGAGGGCCGGAGAAATTGAACTTGATCCTGTGGTCATCCAACTTTTCCGCTGATTCTACATCGGCATAATAATAACGAAAAAGCGGTGTCCCGCTTTCCTTGACGGCGTCCAGGCTGAAGATCAAATCATCCGCGGTGATCGGACTGCCATCGTGAAAGCGCGCCTCGGGGCGCATATTGAAAATTGCGAAGGATAAATCTTCCGCGACTTCCACACTTTCCGCGACGAGACCATATTCCGCGCTGGGGTCGTCATAAGACTGGGTCAGCAATGTCTCGAAAGTCAGGCCAAGACCATTTGCCGCCTGTCCCTTGGAAATATAGGGATTGAGATTGTCAAAGCCGCCGACCGCCGACAGCTTGACATCACCGCCTTTCGGGGCGTCAGGATTAACATAATCGAGATGCGTGAAGTCGGGACCGTATTTCAAGGGTCCTGCCAGCGACAATCCGTGGCTTTTGACCGTTTTGACTTCATCGGCACCGGCAGACAGAGGCAGGCTGATCAAAAGGATGGCGGCGACGGTTGATTTAACGAATCCCATAGATGTCCTCACTCGATTACGCTCGTCCTGACTTATTCCCCAAGATGGGAGGTTAACATTACGACATCAAGGAGAAAAGGCGTTTCATGTCTTGATTGGATTACGCAAGTATTTCTAGGGCTTGCTGATGCAGGCCTGGATTGCCGGCCGCAAGGACATAGCCCGGGTTAGACAGGGTTAAGGGGTTCCCTGCCCAGTCAGTAATCATCCCGCCCGCATTTTCGACAATCGGGACAAGGGCGCAATAGTCAAAGGGTTTCATGTCGCAGTCGGCGACGATATCGACAAAGCCAAGGGCCAGCAGGCCATATGCGTAACAATCATATCCGAAGCGTTTACGCTTTATGGCATTATATAGTCGGCGAAAGCGCTGTTCGTGGCTTCCTTCCAGCAGTTCTGCTCCCCAGGCAAACAGGGTTGCATCAGAGAGGTTTTCGCATTGCCGGGTCGAAATAGGTGTGTCATTGAGTGTCGATAAACCGTTCGCTCCGACCCAACGTTCGCCGGAGATAGGCTGATCCAGAACTCCCAAAATAGGAACGCCGTTACGGGTAAGCGCAATCAGCGATCCGAATGTCGGGCTGCCGGAAATAAAGGAGAGGGTGCCATCGATGGGGTCGAGTACCCAGACAAATTCCGAGTCTGTTCGCACGTTCCCATGTTCTTCGCCGATAATTCCATGATTTGGAAAGGTTGCTTCGATAAGGTTGCGCATTGCCGTTTCGGAATCACGGTCGGCAATCGTAACGGGGCTGTTGTCCGTTTTCCCGATTATATCGATTTTCTGACGGAAGTAGGGGCGGATCACATCACCGGCGGCGTTTGCCAGCCGGTGTGCAAGGTCAACAAATTCTGGCGGACAATCCTTGGTCACGAAAGCCGCGCGACCGATTATTCCGCGGGCGGCAGGGGAACATCGCTCTTCCCGAGTGTTCTGAGATAGGCAATCAGATCGGCGCGGTCTTCGTCTTTCTTGACGCCAGCGAAGGACATCTTGGTGCCCTTGATATAATCGCGTGGCTTGGCCAGAAAGAGGTCAAGGTCGTTGTATCCCCAGTCACCGCCTTTTTCGACAAGTGCATCAGAGTAGCTGAACCCCTCATGCGCACCCTTGGTACTGTTCAGGACGCCATAGAGGTTTGGGCCGATCTTGTTGGCGCCCCCTTCTTCAACGGTGTGGCAGGCGGCGCATTTCTTGAAAATATTCTCACCTTTGGCTGGATCAGCGGAAGCAAGCAGCACACCAAGCGAAGGTCCTGCAACCTCATCATTCGAAGCGACTTCCGAGCTTGCAACCTCGCCGGTATCAATGGCGTAGGCGGTTTCTTCCGGATATGTCGGATGAACCGCAAGCGTTGCGATTTCATTGATGACCATGATGATTAAGACGCCCGCAAGAACGGCAGCGGCGATTTTGTTGAACTCAAAAGTATCCATTGCTGACCCCAGCTATCAAACCTGCCGGTACATTTACCAGCCGCGATAAAAAAAAGCGAGGGGAAATTAACCGCTTTCTCATGCGGAGCGCAAGACGTATATATGCCCTTTAAGGTTAAAATTGACGTTTTGGAACATCTTCATGGCTACTTCAAAGCTAAAACCATTGATTGTCATTCCGGCCCGGATGGCCTCCAGCCGACTACCGGGAAAGCCTCTCGCTGATATTGCGGGACTACCAATGATCGTCCAGGTGCTTCGCCGGGCGGAAGAAGCTGATATTGGCCCAGCTATTGTAGCCTGCGGCGAAGAGGAGATTGCCTCTGCCGTACGTGAGGCGGGCGGAACAGCAATCCTGACCCGACCTGATCATCCCTCGGGCTCCGACCGGGTATTCGAGGCGGTGGAAAAATTCGACCCTGACGGTACCTATAACGCCATTGTCAATCTGCAGGGCGATTTGCCCGCTCTTGATCCTTCCGCCATTGCCGCCGTGTTCCAGCCGCTTCAAAATGTCGCAGTCGATATTGCGACACTTGTTGCTGAAATCACGGATGCAGAGGAACTTGAGGACGAAAATGCGGTAAAGGCCGCTGTCTCGCTAAAGTCGGGTGAGCGGGTCGGGCGCGCCCTGTGGTTCAGCCGCTTGAAAACACCCTGGGGATCGGGTCCGCATTATCATCACATAGGGCTGTATGCCTACCGCCGCGCGGCACTTGAGCATTTTGTCGGGCTGCCCCCGTCACCTCTTGAACAGCGGGAGCGACTTGAACAGCTGCGCGCGCTAGAAAATGGTATGCGAATTGATGCCGCCGTCGTTGACACGGTACCCCTTGGTGTTGATACTCCCGAGGATTTGGCGCGTATTCGCCGTATGTTTGTTTCCTGAAAACTTGAGAATATAAAGATGTCTGAAACCGAGCCTGACAATCGCATCACCTTTCAGGGTGTCCCCGGGGCCTATGGTCACCTTTCCTGCAGCACGGTTTTCCCGGATATGGAGGCCATCGCCTGTGAAACTTTTTCAGATGCGCTGGCCATTGTTCGTGACGGGGAAGCGTCCATCGCGATGATTCCCATTGAAAATTCTCTGGGGGGGCGGGTTGCAGATATTCATCACCTGCTCCCGGAATCAGGCCTTTATATCATCGGCGAGCATTTTCAGCCGGTCATGCATCAGCTTCTCGGAGTGCCGGGGGCGACTCTCTCTGACATCAAGGCCGTCCACAGCCATGAACAGGCGCTTTCCCAATGTCGTGGTTTGATCCGCGATCTTGGTATTGAGCCGATGATCCACGCCGACACGGCCGGATCGGCAAAAATGATCGCAGAGCTTGGCGACAAGTCGCAGGCATCAATCGCCTCCAGCCTGGCCGGTGAAATCTACGGTCTTAATGTACTGCGGGACCGGGTTGAGGATCGTATCGGTAACACGACGCGATTCATTATCATGTCGCGGCAGCGGCAGGATCCGGATCCGAAAGACGGAAGCTGCATGACCAGTTTCGTGTTTCAGGTTCGAAGCCAGCCCGCTGCACTTTATAAAGCGCTTGGCGGTTTCGCGACGAACGGGATCAACGTGACAAAGCTGGAAAGCTACATCACCGATGCGAGTTTTGAGGCTGCGCAATTTTACATCGATATTGAAGGACATCCCGAAGAGGCGCGGGTCGCCCGGGCGATTGAAGAACTGCAGTTCTTCTCCGCAAAGCTGAAAATCCTTGGGGTTTATCCGGCTAACCCTTACCGTCGGCAATATGGTAATTGATTCGCCTTGATTGTGCGGGCGGGATTGAATATAAGCGGGCACGATTTTATTTTGCCTTGCTATGGGCGCGTCCCCAAAAGCGGATAGGAACAGAAATGTTCAAAAAATATATGGTTGAACTGGCCCGTCTCAATCCGGGGCAAAGACTTTTCCTGCTGGCAGGCATTCTCGCCATGGCGGGCATTGTGACGGCATCCAATATCCTTGTGGAATA
>JBBDJF010000008.1:0-47667 GCA_040880045.1 Sneathiella sp. | reverse complement strand
TCGGTCAGGGCGAAGAAGCTCGCTTCTTCGCCTCCCATAAATTCCTCAATCACGATTTCAGCGCCCGCTCCGCCGAAAAGGCCGCGAAAAATCTCGTCAATAGTCTCCTGAGCCTCATTCAGTGTCGCAGCGATAATCACGCCCTTTCCCGCCGCCAGCCCGTCAGCCTTGATCACGATAGGCAGACTCTGTTTTTCAACATACTCATTCGCGTCTTCTGCATTGTCAAAACGTTGATAGGCCGCTGTTGGAATATCATAGGCGCGGCAAAGGTCCTTCATGAAGCCTTTCGATCCTTCAAGCTGCGCGGCAGCGGCGCGTGGCCCGAAGCTCTTGATCCCCGCGTCGTCAAGCGCATCCACGATCCCCATCACCAGCGGAACCTCAGGGCCGACAATGACGAAAGTTATGTCTTCCTTTCTGCAAAAAGTGACAATAGCGTTGATGTCTTCTGCATTAATAGGGACACATTCGGCAACTTCTTCGATGCCACCGTTGCCCGGCGCACAAAAAAGCCGACTTACCAGAGGGGATTTTTTGAGGGTCCAGCAAAGCGCATGCTCGCGGCCACCAGAGCCAATAACAAGAATTTTCATATTTTTTTGTAACAATTCCTATGAAGGACAGACCACAGTTTGTAGCATACTGTGACAGCAGGCTAAACAACCTTGAAAGCAAAACGTGTCAGAAAATCAGAATCCCGGCTCTTCCAATATCCATGAATACACGGTCTCGGAGCTTAGCGGTGCGCTCAAGCGGACTGTTGAGGACGTTTTCGGTCATGTCCGGGTGCGGGCAGAAATTTCCGGCCTGAAACGGGCAGCTTCGGGCCATGTATATCTTACTCTAAAAGATGACAAGGCGGTACTGGACGGCATTATGTGGCGCGGCACAGCAGACAGGCTGGGGTTTCGGCCAGAGGACGGCCTGGAAGTCGTTTGTACGGGAAAGCTGACCACTTATCCCGGCCGCTCCAAATACCAGATCGTGATTGAGGTGATGGAGCCAGCCGGTGTCGGTGCGTTGATGGCCCTGCTGGAGGAGCGCAAGAAGAAGCTTGCGGCAGAAGGGTTGTTTGAACCGGCGAGGAAAAAACAACTTCCCTATCTTCCGGCAACAATTGGCGTTGTCACGTCGTCAACCGGCGCGGTAATCCGCGATATTCTGCATCGCCTGCGGGATCGCTTTCCAACCCATGTCCTGCTCTGGCCTGTGTTGGTACAGGGAGAGAACGCTGCGGGCCAGATCGCGGGCGCGATACGCGGGTTTAACGCGCTGCCGGAGTACGGAGATATTCCGCGGCCGGATCTTCTCATCGTCGCGCGAGGAGGGGGCAGCCTTGAGGATCTGTGGGCGTTCAATGAGGAAGAAGTGGTCCGCGCGGCGGCAGAAAGTGTTATTCCGCTCATTTCCGCTGTCGGGCACGAGACAGATACGACACTGATTGACTTTGCGTCGGATAAGCGCGCGCCAACGCCGACGGCCGCCGCAGAAATTGCTGTGCCGGTACGGTCCGAGCTTATCGCCTATATCGAAGATCAGGAACGGCGTATCAAACGCAGCCTGAACCGATCGCTTTCGGACAAGCGTGAACGGCTCGCAGGGCTCTCGCGGGGGCTTCGCGATCCGGCCTCTCTCATCGCGGAAAAAATCCAGCATCTCGATCATCTGGAAAGTCGCCTGCGTCAGTCCGTGTCCGGCAATATCAACTTCAAAAGCCAGCAATTCTCAGGCGCGATGGCTAAACTGCGCCCACAACTGCTTATACGGCCATTGGAGCAGTATAGTGATCAGCTTGGCCAGCTGGATCGGCAAATGACTCGAAACCTGGCCATTAAAAAGGAACGCGCAGGCGACAGGTTGGAGGCAACAGTGCGGTTGCTGGAAAGCCTCTCCTTTCGGCGTGTGTTAAAACGTGGCTACAGTATTGTCTGGGATAACACGGGCAAGCCCATTTCCTCGTTAAGCGGGGCGACGGCAGGCCGCACTGTTGACATAGAATTTGTCGACGGGAAAGCGGCCGCAATTTTCCAGAGCGGGGGGCGCGACAGGGCAGCAACGGTTCGAAAGAAATCACAAAAGCCGCCACAACCCCCAAAACAGGGAAGCCTGCTATGATGCGATTAGGCTTTTTTCTGGGAGCCTTCCTTCTTTCCGTGAATGCTCTTGCTGATCGCGTCACCTTAACGGGAAACTTCACCCAGAGCGGGCTGGTTATGGGGCTGACAGAACCGGGCGCTCATGTATTTTTTGATGAAAAGCCGGTCACCGTTTCTCCTGAAGGTCGGTTCCTTTTCGGATTCGGTCGGGATTTCAAGGACTCGTCAGTTCTTAAAATCACTTATCCGGACGGTGCGGAAGAGACGAAGACAATCAACATTGCCAAACGGGAATACAAGGTCGAGCGAGTTAATGGATTGCCTCCCTCCAAGGTGACGCCAAGCCCCGAATTCCTAGCCCGGATCAAGAAAGAAAATGCCAAAATTGCCAAAATTCGCGCCATTGAGACTCCCGAGGAATGGTTTCTTTCAGGCTGGCAATGGCCGGCGCAAGGCCGGGTGAGCGGTGTTTACGGCAGTCAGCGGGTATTGAATGGCATCCCCAAGCGGCCTCATTTCGGACTGGATATTGCCGCGCCTGTTGGAACCCCAGTCGTTGCATCAACCGATGGGCAAGTTCGAATGGCGGAAGCAGACCTGTTTTATACAGGCGGTACGGTGATGATCGATCATGGGTATGGGTTGATTTCCGTTTACTCCCATCTTAGTAAAATAGATGTAACGGTTGATCAGTTTGTAAGACAAGGCGAAAAAATTGGTGAAATCGGTGCGACGGGTCGTGCAACTGGTCCGCATCTCGATTGGCGCTTAAACTGGTTTGGCGAACGACTCGATCCGGAATTATTGCTCGAAGCTAACCCGCATAATTAAAGGAACAGTGATCTACTAATTCGCCGTTTGACACCGATCTGTTGTCAGAGTTACGTATCGGGAGTGTCGTTGCGACGGCGCCGCCAGCCCAGATAGCCCATCAAAGCAAGGCCTGTGCCATAAAGCGGCAGAGCTGCGGGAAGCGGGATATTACTGATTGCGGCGACCTCGATTTTTCTGATCGTAAAATTGTCGTCACGACCGTCAGCACCAAAACCGAAATGGGTTCCCGTCCAGAGATCCAGGAACGAATATCTGCCATTACGGAGGATGTCGATATCGTCATCGATTTCAGTAAGGCCGGAACCAGTATCGAAATAAAAATCAAAGTCGTCGTTGCTGTCAACCTTGCTAAAGGTAACGCTGACAAGGTGTACGGACTGATCGAAGTAGAACTGGACAATTTCATTTATTTGCTTGCCGTCCATCTCCTTGTTTTTGCGATTACCCGGCGAATAAAGACCCAGCCCGTGCCGGTTCTGCTGGTACAGCCAGTCGGACGAACTCTTAGAGACGGCACTGCCGTCCTGCCTCCCGGTGAAAGCTGTTAACCCGATTCCATCTTCACTGAATCTATAAGATGTTGCCCATTTCCCATTGCCAGTCAGATCGAACACAGTTGCCGCCTTTGCGGCTGTCGCAGCAAAAGTGAGAACTGCTAATACCAGTAAAAATTTCATCTTCTTTCCCTAGTAGATGAGGAACATTCGCAATGTGGCATATGGGAAATTCTAGTATGAAATTGGTAAAATTTCGTTAACCTGCCTTGGTGTGATGCATGGCAAATCTGCCGATTGTTCCGTCTTAGGGTTTAAACAGTCTGAACAAAAAAACGGCGGCCCAGAGGACCGCCGTTTGTTCTAGCTTCATAAGCTGAAGGATGTTTAGGCCAGTGCGGCTGCCTTGCGGCGCTTGCGCCATCCGACAAATCCCAGCACAGCAAGTCCTGCGCCATACAGCGGCAGAGCGGCCGGAAGTGGAACAGCGGAGACTGTCATCGATTTAATCTTGAAATCGTCATTATTACCCCAGGCGCCGATACCGAAAATCTCACCGGCTATTCCGCCTACATTAAAAGGATTTCCGTCAAAGTTTACGCCGACCAGGTTAAGCACTCCGTCACCATCGGTATCGAGAAAGCCCGAAAATTCGTCATTGGGGGTTGGTGATCCCCAAAACCAATGAACTTCATCGTCAAAATAAGAGAAGACGATGGTTTCCAGCTTAACGACCTGATCGAAGTCAAAGATAACGACGTCGTTATTACCCAATCCGTCAACCTCATGCTGATCAAAATACCAGGGATTGGAAACACCGAGACCCTGATCGTATTGACCAATACGGGCGGCGCCTGGTGTGGAAACAGTTTCCGAACCCGTGGTGCTGGATTCGAACTGTCCTGGCGTGGCGGTCAGACCGATGCCGTCCTCACTGAAGAAATAGGAAGTTGCCAATCCTCCATATCCGCCAAAATTAAAAGTCGTCGAAGCCTGCACACCGGTGGCGGCAAATGCGACGACGGCCGCTGTTGCTATCCCCATTAATAAAGTTTTCATGACATTACCCCTTCAAGAGCAGGTTTACTGCGTTAACACAAAAATTATCTAAAATTTAGCTCTTTTGCATTGTATATGATAAAGGCGCATTCCGTCAATAATGACAAAACTATGGGGAGCAAGGCTTCAACTAAGGGTACATAGAACAAAAAAGTGCCACATTTTCGCTATTTAGAGTTCAAACCCGTCAGAAATAATTGAGAAAATAAAGAACAATATTCACTAATATGACAAAAATTTCATAAAATTTTCAGCATATTATAGTTAACAAATATGGTTAACTATTCATTAACATGGTTAATTTTTTATGCGATGCACTTAAAACTGGAAAAATGTAGCGAATCGAGCGCTTTTCCCAGCGATGCGAAGCACCCGTGTTGCACCCTGTTGGTGGTTTCTATTCTGATTTCAACTTCTCACCAGCCTTGACAACGACATTGCCTGCCTTGTCGAGGTTTTTGCTGGTATCTTCCTTGACACCCTGCCACGTGTCACTGCAACCGCTTGCGAGGAAGGTAAAGGACAAAAGGGTCGCCGTTACAAATGCCCGCGAAATTTTCTTCACCACAGGTATCTCCCGTCTGAAATAGAACTTTCCTGAAATTAAACAGCGGAGATTCTTTTTGCAACCGTTTCCGTTATGGCCAAATAAAACTGGATGCAGATTTTCATTTCGATTTAGCCGTACCGAATGTCTCCAGCATTTTCATAAGCTCTGGATGGATAGAACACCCAGAGGATATTACATTCCGCTGGTTGACGGATTTTCTGTTGTAGACAAGCTTCTCTCCCCCGGTTGTTGTCGTAATACCGCCTGCTTCTGAGAGAATAATATCCGCGGCGGCTATGTCCCAATCGCTCTTTTGAGTAAGGGACAATGACGCATCTGCATGACGGGAGGCGATCTTTACAATACGGTAGGCGATGGAATTGACGTGGCTGAAGGTAGCGTCTTTCACTTCATCCAGCCAGCCATGCCATTCAAAAGATTTTCGGCTTGCTATGAGCTTTGCCCCGGCAAGGTCGGCTTTGTTGGAGCAGGAGATTATCTTCCCGTTGAGCTTTGCGCCACCTCCGATGACAGCTTCATAATATTCCTCAAGTATCGGATTATAGACAATACCAAGGACCGGTTTCCCGTATTCAACGAGGGCGGCGCAGATTGTGAATTCCGGTTTGCCGGCGATAAAGGAACGGGTGCCATCGATAGGGTCAATTATCCAGACTCGCGATTTTTGAAGCCGGTCTGTGTCATCAACCGTTTCTTCGGAAAGCCAGCCGTAATCCGGCCGTGCCGTCAATAGCCTGTTCTTGAAATGTGTGTCCAGGGCGAGATCTGCTTCACTCACTGGATCACCGGGCTTTTTCTCCCAGCTTTTAAGTGTACTCTTGAAGTAACGCCGGGCAATGTCGCCAGCTTCCTTCATCGCGTCGGTAAGTAACGCATAATCCATGGCAAAGCGTTGTGTCATGTGCCGGCGACCATCATCCCATCAATCCGCAGGCTTGGCGCATTTGTACCTTGCCGGAACTCCAGATCATCAGCCGGCGTCAGCTTCATGAACATGTCGCTCAGATTGCCGGCGATGGTCAGTTCGGATACCGGGAATTCAATCTCGCCATTCTCGATCCAGAAGCCGGATGCTCCCCGGCTGTAATCACCCGTGATGGCGTTCACGCCAAAACCGATCAGGCTGGTGATATAGAGGCCTGACTTGATATCGCCAATCAGCTCGTCGAGCGAAAGTTCTCCCGCTTCCATATAAAGGTTTGTCGTGCCCGAGCCCGGAGGAGAGGCGGTGCCGCGCGTTGCCCGGCCGTTCGTCGTCAGGCCAAGCTGTTTGGCTGATGACGTATTGAGGATCCAGGATTGCAGCTTACCATTTTCGATCAAGTCAAGCCGGTTGTTTGCAACGCCTTCACCATCAAAAGGCTTGGACGAGGCACCGCGAAGTCTGTGGGGGTCATCGATAATCCGGATATTATCTGGAAAAACCTGCTCGCCCATTCGGTCTTTTAAAAAGCTGGTGCCGCGCGCAATGGCCGCACCTGAGATAGCACCGGCAAAATGACTGAGAATACTTCCTGATACACGATTACCGTAGACTACCGGAACCTGCCCGCTGGGCATCTTGCGCGGGTTAAGGAGTTTTACGACGCGTTCACCGGCTTTTTTACCGATTTCCGCAGCTGATCGGAGGTCGGCATAATGATGACGACTATCATAGTCATAGTCCCGTTCCATTCCCTGACCTTCACCGGCAATGACTGAAGCACTGATGGAGTAGCTGCTGGAGCTGTAAGCGCCCCTGAACCCCCCAGAGGTTACAAGAGCGATAGAGGCGCGACCGGAAGAGGCTCCCCCGCCTTCCGAATTCGTGACACCCTTAACGGCAAGTGCGGCATCTTCCGCCTCCTTGGCGGCGCGGATAAGGTCTTCCGGTGATAAGGCTGTTTTGTCAAAAAGGTCGAGATCTGCAAACTCAGTGGTGAGATCGTCAGGGTCCGCCAAGCCGCAGAATTTATCCTCCGGCATCTTCCGGGCCATCGCCAACGCCCGATCCACCAGTTCGTCGAGAACTTCCGGTTTGGCGTCGTTGGACGAAACGAAGGCCTGCTGCTTACCGATCAGGATTCGAAGGCCGAGATCATGCGCTTCGGATCGCTCGATCTCCTCTGTCTCTCCCTGCCGGACGGAAACGTTGATCGAGGTTCCCTGGATACGGACCGCGTCGGCAGCCTCCGCCCCCTTGCGACGGGCTGTCGCAATCAGGTCATCCAGAATATTGAGAGAATTTTGTGCATCGGTAGTTTGTTCGGACATAAAAACCCAGACTGAAATTTAACAATCCTTCATACATAGGGATAGGTGATCAAAAAGGGAATCAGAAAAGCAAATTCATTCCCGTTAAACCATCCCAAAGCAGCTTGCCGCCGGTAATAAGGAGCAGGATATAGGCTATGCGATAGAAGACATCTTCGGAGATAAGTTTATGCGCCTTGACCCCGAGCCAGATTCCGATCGGCGCAAGGGGTAACAGTACCAGCGAAGTTCCAACGTTTTGCATCGAAAACTGTCCGAGCATCCCATAGGGAATGAGCTTTACATAGTTTATGACAAAGAAAAACCAGACGGATGTTCCGACATAAAGCGTCTTGTTGATTTTCTGCGGCAACATATAAAACTGAACTGGTGGCCCGCCAGCATGGGCGACGAAACTCGTAAATCCTGCGATTGATCCCCAGAATGAACCCCGCGCGAGGGTTGCCTTGGCCACATGGTCGGCGGGCATTTTCCGAATATAGTGATTGAGTGTGAAGACTACACAGATCACCCCCAGCAGGACTTTGATGAAATCCGCGCTCAAGTAATTAAAGAGAAGATAGCCCAGCAGTATCCCGAGCAGGGCACCCGGCAGCAAATAGCCGAGGTTTCGCCAGTCTGCTGTGCGCCGGTAGGCAATAAGGCCAAATATGTCCATCACGCAGAGAATAGGCAGGACAATCGCCGCGGCCTGCACCGGCGAAATCAGGAGGGAGAGCAACGGAACGCTCAAAATACCGAGGGAGCCAGCGAAGCCACCCTTCGAAATACCGATAAGCAAGCACACAGGAATGGCGAGCAGGTAAAATAACGGGTCACTAATCAGGGACATTAAAGACTTTCCGAAGCCGCCTTGAAAGCGGTTCTTGTATTCAGGTTATTTCCAGATAGATTTACCGGTACCGGGTAGGCCAAGCGATTCCCACAGGCTGTCGATTTTCTCAATGACTGTATCATCCATGCGAATTTTCTGGCCCCATTCGCGGTTTGTTTCCGGCGGCAGCTTGTTCGTGGCATCAAGCCCGATTTTCCCGCCGAGGCCGGATTGCGGCGATGCAAAATCGAGATAGTCGATCGGCGTGCTTTCAATAGTCGTGATATCGCGCACCGGATCCATGCGGGTTGAAACCGCCCACATCACGTCTTTCCAGTCACGCGCATTGATATCATCATCGACGATGATCAGGAATTTCGTATACATGAACTGCCGGAGGTATGACCATGCCCCCATCATCACCCGCTTGGCGTGGCCCGGATAGGCTTTCTTCATCGAAATTACCGCAATCCGGTAGCTACAGCCTTCCGGTGGTAGCCAGAAATCGACAATCTCGGGAAATTGTTGCTGGATCAGGGGTATGAAAAGCTCGTTCAGGGCTTCGCCGAGCACGCTGGGCTCATCTGGTGGGCGGCCTGTAAAGGTTGAGAGATAGATCGGCTTTTTCCGCATGGTGATTGTGGAAATGGTGAAAACGGGGAAGCTTTCAACGGAATTGTAGTATCCGGTGTGATCCCCATAAGGTCCTTCATCCCTGTAATCATCAAGCGAGACATGCCCTTCCAGTATTATTTCCGCACTTGCAGGCACTTTCAGGGGAACCGTTTTGCAATCTACAAGCTCCACCTTCTCGCCTCTCAACAGTCCGGCAAACTGATACTCCGACAAAGTGTCCGGGATCGGCGTGACGGCGGCAAGTATCGTTCCCGGATCCGCCCCGATCACGACGGCAACGGGGAGCGGGTCTCGCTTTTCCTGACCCCACCGCGCATGATGCTGCGCGCCGCCGCGATGCTTAAGCCAACGCATCAGGGTTTTGTTCCGGGCCAGCTTCTGCATCCGGTAAATACCAAGATTGAAGTCATCCGTCTTCCCATTGCCCGGGCCTTTTGTCACAACCAAAGGCCATGTGATCAAAGGCGCGGGCTCTCCTGGCCAGCAGGTCTGTATGGGCAGGGCGTCAAGGTCAATTTCGTCCCCCGTCAGGACAACTTCCTGACAAGGAGCTTTCTTGACGGTTCGCGGTCGCATGGTCATCACGGTTTTCAGTACCGGCAGCATCCCCATGGCTTCGCGAATACCTTCAGGCGGTTCGGGTTGGCGCAGAAAAGCGAGGGTCTCGCCTACTTCGCGTAATTGATTAGCTGTACGGTTCATGCCCATGGCGACCCGGTCAACTGTTCCGAACAGATTGACGAGAACCGGGATGTCGCTTTGCTCCCCTTTCTCATTAACCGGCTTTTCAAACAGAACTGCTGGTCCGCCCTCGGCCAGAAGGCGGGTCTGGATTTCTGTCATTTCCAGAAAGGTGGAAACCGGCTCGCTGACCCGGACGAGTTTATTCTCCCTTTCCAACTGCGCCATGAAATCCCGGAGTGATCCGTAAGCCATACTTTCCTGTCCTGCCATTACGCGTTGATGCCGCGACTATGCCCGAGATTGAACGCTGCCGTAAAGAAAAAGCATCGACTAAAAAGGAAGCATAAATTTTCCGGCGATAATTGCGGCAAGGACGATCAGGCCGAAATTCCTGTTTGACTTGAAAAGCAGCAGGCACCGATCTCCGTTGTCAATTTCGAGCATTTTGATCTGCCAGAACAGATGTATCGTCGCACCGATCATGAGGAAATAGAACAGGGCTGTCAGGTCGACGATAGCGCCTGCGATCAGTAACGCGGTAATTGTCATGGCATAAAAGCCCATCAGCCAGTATTTTGTCGTCTCACCAAATTTCAGCGCAGTCGATTTCACGCCGATCAGCACATCATCTTCTTTGTCCTGATGGGCATAGATCGTGTCATAGCCGAGGGTCCAGGCGATACCCCCAAGATACATAACTATCGGTGCCGGGCCGATACTGCCCTGAACGGCAACCCAGCCCAGCAAGGCACCATAGTTGAAGGCGAGGCCAAGGAAAAGTTGCGGCCAGTAGGTAAAACGTTTGGCAAAAGGATAAATCGCGACCAGGATCAGACTGGCGGTCCCCAAAAGGATGGCAAATATATTAAACTGGATCAGTATCAAGAGCCCGATCAGGCATTGGACGCCCAGCCAGAAAATGGCCTGAAATAGCGTGACCTGACCACTGGGAATCGGACGCTTTTTTGTGCGTTCCACCTGGCCATCAAAATCCCTGTCGGCGATATCGTTCAGGGTGCAGCCTGCACCCCGCATCACAAGTGCACCAATAGCGAATAGAATGAACAACGTGATGTCGGGCCCTTCACCCATGGGCGCTGCGAGGGCGATAGACCAGAGGCAGGGCAGCAGCAAAAGCCAGGTGCCAATCGGCCTGTCAAGCCGCGACAGCTTCATATAGGGTTGCAGTCCCTCTGGCGCGTAGAGATCAACCCAGTTCTTTTGGCTGGCATCGGCTATAATCCGATCTAGTCGTAACATTTACAAACGGCTCCCAACTCTCCAAAGGTGACGGGGATGACATTAATTGCTATGAATCGCAATATTTTATATCTCACCCCTCAATGAGTTTACCGCCAAATGATACCAAAGCAATATTCCTTCCGCCTGTTTGTCCCAAGTGAGCTCGGCAAGGATCTGGGCGTCGTGCTTGATAAAAACCAGTCGCATTATGTGGCGACGGTTATGCGAAAAGAGGAGGGCGACAAGGTCGGTCTATTCAACGGGCGTGACGGGGAATGGCTCGGTCGGTTGCAGGAAGTTCATAAGAATCATTGCCTGATTCACGTCACCGAACAGCTGCGGCCCCAAATCGCGGAACTGGATATCGAGCTACTGTTCGCGCCGGTCAAGAAAATACAGACAGCACTGATTGTGCAGAAGGCTACGGAACTTGGCGTTGCCAGCCTGCAGCCGGTCCAGACTGTTCGGACAAATGCAGAGCGATTGCGGGCCGATAAAATGGCACTACAGGCACTGGAAGCGGCAGAGCAATGCGAGCGACTGAATGTGCCGGTCGTCCACGGGCTCATCAAGCTTGAACAAGCACTGTACGCGTTGGAGCCGGAACGAACCCTGATTTTTTGTAATGAACGATTGACGGGCGAAAACGCGGTAACGACGCTTTCCCGACTGGAGAAATCGGAAAAATGGGCGATCGTGACCGGACCGGAAGGTGGGTTTTCCGATGAAGAAATCGATCTTATCAGTGCCCGACCGAACACATATCCTGTCTCGTTGGGACCGCGGATATTGAGGGCTGAAACGGCGGTGGTGGCCGGCCTCAGTCTGCTTCAGGCTTTCCATGGGGATTGGGTTTAAACAATCCGGGCCGCCGCTAAAATGTGACCGTTGGACAAAAATGGAAATTTAGACTTGAAGCCGCCTTCGCAATTCTTTAATTCAAATCACAAGGCCGGACCTGGGGCGCTTTGCTCGGCCATTAAAAAAGTTAGGGGAATACATGTCCGGACCTTCCAAGGGCGAAGCCATCGAAATTGCCGATAAAGCGCAGCTTGTCGAATTTGCAGCGAGTGGGTGTAAGCCGCGCGATAAATGGCGCATTGGCACAGAGCATGAGAAATTTGGCTTTACTCTGGATACACATGAGCCGCTCCCTTACGAGGGTCCCAAAGGGATCAGGACCATGCTGGAAGGCCTGCAACGCTTCGGCTGGCAGCCGGATTATGAAGGCGATAATGTGATCGCACTTTCGAAAGAAGGATGCTCCATCAGCCTCGAACCCGGTGGGCAGCTGGAACTTTCCGGCGCAGCCGTTGAAAATCTCCATGAAACCTGTAGTGAGGTGCACACGCATCTGGCGCAGGTTCGTGAAGTCGGGGATGAAATGGGTGTCGGTTTTCTCGGCCTCGGGTTCAGTCCCAAATGGACTCGCGAGCAAACTCCGATGATGCCCAAGGGCCGTTACCAGATCATGAGAGATTACATGCCGAAGCGCGGACAGCATGGCCTGGATATGATGTTCCGTTCCTGTACCGTTCAGGTCAACCTCGATTATGCGTCAGAAGCGGATATGATCAAGAAATTCCGCACCAGCCTGGCGCTACAGCCACTGGCGACGGCGTTGTTTGCGAATTCGCCCTTTACCGAAAGTCGACCAAACGGCCATCTCAGCCACCGAAGCTTTATCTGGACGGACACGGATCCGGACCGGACGGGAATGATTCCCTTTGTGTTCGAGGAGGGCTTCTCCTTCGAAAAGTATGTCGATTATGCGCTCGATGTGCCAATGTATTTCGTCTATCGAAACGGCACCTATGTCGATGTGAGCGGACAGTCGTTTCGCGATTTTCTCGCAGGAAAGCTGCCCGGCCTGCCGGGGGAGAAACCGAACCTTGCGGATTGGGACAATCATCTGACGACGCTGTTTCCGGAAGTCCGGATGAAGCGATTCCTCGAGATGCGCGGCGCTGATGGCGGGCCGTGGCGGCGGCTTTGCGCGCTGCCAGCGTTCTGGGTTGGCCTTCTTTACGATGACGCGGCGCTGGAAAGTGCCTGGGATCTGGTCAAGGACTGGACGGCGGAAGATCGTCAGCGCATTCGTGATGAGGTTATTACCCATGCGTTGAAAGCGACGCTACCGGACGGCCGTAGTATGCAGGCGCTGGCATCAGACGTCCTGGAAATAGCAACTTCCGGTCTAAAGGCGCGTAAAAGCCTTGACAGCTTTGGTGAGGATGAAAGCCATTTCCTGAATGCGCTGAAAATCACGATTAAATCCGGCCAGACGCCTGCGGAAGAAATGCTGGCTCGGTATCACGGTGCCTGGAAAGAAGATATTGACCCGGTCTTCACCGAATACGCTTACTGAGTGAGGGTTAATTCCTGATAAATCGCGAATGCCGCCGGAAAATCATTCGCTGCCGCTTTCTCCCGTAGTTCCCGAAGGCTTGAAACGATGTGGCGGATCGCCTCTGCTTTAGCCGTGGGCAGGGCGGGGCGTCGGCCATAATCGCTTCTAATCAGCTCAATAAGTTTATCCAGTTCTGCCAGGTTCCGGTTCTCCAGCGGATCTTGCAGAAGAGAAGTGTAGGACATGTCCGGACTTGTATCCGCAACCGTTGCTGCTTCAGATAAGCCGTTGATATCCAGGGACTTCATATAGGAAACAAGGGCGTCGAGGGTTTCTTCGTCCGGTGATGGTCCTGCGAATTCCGTCGTAATGACATGGCTTGTAAAGGCATGTAGATCGGGGAATACGCTGACCGTACCAAAAGGAGCTCTGTCGGCTGACCCGCGAAGTGACGGAATATCAAGCGGGTTGGCTATGCCATCCTCGAAACCGGCCTGCCAAAAGCGGTTTGTCACATCGATCCGGCCCGGTCGGTCGGACAGACCGTTAATGTAGAAGCTTGTATTGACATGCCCGTTGGTGTGGCAACTGTTGCAGGAAAGTCCGATGCGCACCGCCTTCTCGCCGAGCAGGGACGGGCTGCGAAACAACAGGCGTCCATACAGCCAATCCCTGTCTTTCTCAGTGTCAGATTTTATTATTTCAGGCGGCAGGTCGCCCGGCATTTCCGTTGAACTGCCGGGAGGTAACCAATTTTCGGTCTCCGCCGAGGCGGGGGTTTTAATAACAAATTGCGCCGCGATGATCACGGCAAGAAACAACGCCGGGCATAGAGCTGTTGGTTGCAGCGGGTATTTACGCTGTGCCGCCAACAGTCAGTCCTTCGATCAGCATTGTCGGCTGTCCGACACCAACCGGTACGCTTTGTCCGGCTTTTCCGCAGGTTCCGATCCCGCTATCGAGCGCCATATCATTGCCAATAGCCGTCACCTTTTTGAGCGCCTCGCTTCCCGTACCGATCAGGGTGGCTCCCTTTACCGGCGCGGTTATTTTGCCATCCTCGATGAGGTAGGCTTCTGTGCAGGAGAAGACAAATTTTCCGGAGGTAATGTCCACTTGTCCGCCACCGAAATTGGCGGTGAAGATCCCTTTCCTGACCGACTTTACAATTTCTGACGGGTCTTTGTCGCCGCCTAGCATATAGGTATTGGTCATGCGGGGCATGGGCAAATGCGCATAGCTTTCCCGGCGACCATTCCCCGTGGGGTCCACGCCCATCAGGCGGGCATTTTGCCGATCCTGCATATAGCCGACCAGAATGCCATCCTCGATCAGGGTGGTGGAACTGCTCGCTGTGCCCTCATCATCAATGCTGAGGGAGCCGCGCCGATCAGCGATTGTCCCGTCATCAACAACCGTCACGCCAGGGGCCGCGACCCGCTCTCCCATCAGGTTGGAAAAGACCGAGGTTTTCTTGCGGTTGAAATCGCCTTCCAGGCCATGTCCTATGGCCTCATGCAGGATAATGCCGGGCCAGCCTGGGCCGAGAACGACATCCATTTCACCGGCAGGCGCAGCAACGGAGTCAAGATTGACCATTGCCTGGCGATAAGCTTCGTCAACTGCGGCCTGCCAGGTTGAATTCTGTAAATAAAAGTCATAACCGGTTCGGCCACCAGCCCCGTGTGAGCCGGATTCTCGTCGGCCATCCTTCTCCACGACGATAGAGACATTAAGACGGACGAGTGGGCGAATATCACCCGCTCGCTCGCCGCCGGCGCGAATAATCTCGATCCCCTGCCACGATCCGGCAAGAGAAACAGAAACCTGCACGACCTTGCTGTCCTTGGCGCGGGCGTAGGCGTCAATTTCCGATAGCGCCTTTACCTTTGCATCAAAGGGAAGCTCGCTCAAGGGGTTGTCGACCCGGTAAAGCGCTTGGTTCGAACCTGCGGGCGGAAGCGCCATAGAGCCGCTTTTCCCTGATTGCACAGCATGTACGGTTTTTGACGCATTGCGGATTGCCTGTTCGCTGAGTTCCGACGCGTGGGCAAATCCCGTCGCCTCTCCTACCACAGCACGAAGGCCAAAGCCCTGTGTGGTGTCGAAACTTGCGCTTTTCAGGCGACCATCGTCGAACGAGAACCCTTCGGATTGCCGATACTCCAAAAACAGCTCGCCATCATCCGCAAATTCAAGCGCTTCAGAGACCTGTTTCTCTACCGCATTGCGGTCCATGCCCGTCGGAGTGAAAAAAAGGTCATTGGCTGTCGATACATCTGTCATAAAGGCGCTCCGGTCAATTCTTTGCTGGTTCTATTCACCTGAATATGTGTCTTTTGGCAGTGAATGTCGAGGGACGGAAAAATGCGATTTGAAAGATTCTAATCGGCTCAATTCCCAAGGCTGTCTATCGGTGTGACAAATTGTCACAATTTGCCAGCAAAAAGCCAGCCGTTCGATGGCTGTTTCGTTTCTGGATTTAGGATCATAACATATTGAATTTAAAATACTTATTAGAAAAAAAGGGTATTGTAACGCAAAAAAATTTCGCTCAAAAAACCGATTACCTGCAGTCTTAGGCTTGTTATAGAGCATATCGGTGGTGTAGTTTCCGGCGCAACTGGGCGGAAAGCATTTTGATTTGCCACGAGGGGGCGAGTATAAGTCAAAAAACTGTCCAAAATTTGACCGGGTAGGCGTATACTGACTTTTACGATTGGTCGAATTAAATAGTCACGTGATCACAGACGGGAATTGATGATGGGTAGGTTTAAGAATCTTGTCGTATATATGGCCGCAATTGCGGGCAGCTTTTTGACGATAGGAGTTGCAGCAGCAGAGCAGGGGCAGCCCGCGCCATGGCAAACGACATTCCAGGAGGCATTCTCGCCAGTCGCGCTGGAGCAGCACTCCTTCCACGACTTGTTGCTATGGATTATCAGCGCTATCTCGTTATTCGTGCTGGCTTTGCTTATTTACGTAATTCTGCGTTTTAACAAGCGTGCAAACCCCACCCCGTCGAAAACATCCCATAACACCCTGATTGAGATTGCCTGGACAGTTATCCCGATCATGATCCTGATCGTCATCATGATTCCGTCGCTGAAACTTCTTTACTATGGTGACAGAATTGAAACACCTGACATGACGTTGAAGGCGATCGGCTATCAGTGGTACTGGGGCTATGAGTATATGGATGAAGAGGGTCTCGCTTTTGACGCCATCATGCTTGAAAAAGATGAGTTGAAGCCGGGCCAGCCGCGGTTGTTGGCGACTGACAATGCGATTGTACTGCCGATTGAGACAAATATCCGTGTTCTGGTTACGGCAGAGGATGTACTTCATTCATGGGCGATGCCTGCTTTTGGCGTAAAGATGGACGCCGTGCCGGGCCGACTTAATGAAACCTGGATGAGGATTGACAAGGAAGGCATGTATTACGGTCAGTGTTCCGAACTGTGCGGCGCGCGTCATGGATTTATGCCGATCATGATCCGGGCGGTTAGCAAGGAAGATTATGACAAGTGGCTTGTTGAGGCCAAAGAAAAATTCGCGAGTGGTGGGGCGCCAGCATTAAAGTTTGCGCAAGTTACCGCCGCAAGCGCAGAGTAACAGGCTAGAGAGAGGCAAAAGATTATGGCTTACGGTTCAGCAGCCGCTCACGACGAACATACTCCGTCAGGTTGGAAGCGGTGGGTCTATTCGACCAACCACAAAGACATCGGAACAATGTATCTGATCTTTGCGGTGATCGCAGGTATTATTGGCGGCGCAATGTCCGTTTTTATTCGCGCAGAACTTCAGTTGCCCGGCGACCAGCTGTTGAACGGCAACTATCATTTCTTCAATGTTCTGGTTACCGGCCATGGCTTGATCATGATCTTTTTCATGGTGATGCCCGCGATGATTGGCGGTTTTGGTAACTGGATCGTGCCGCTCATGATCGGGGCGCCGGACATGGCCTTTCCGCGCATGAATAATGTGTCATTCTGGTTGCTGCCCCCCGCATTTGGCCTCTTGCTGATTTCGATTTTCGTTGAAGGTCCAGCGGGGGCAAATGGTGTCGGTGGTGGCTGGACTTTGTATCCGCCTCTCTCCTCATCAATCGGCCATCCCGGTATGGCGGTTGATTTCGCGATCCTCAGCCTTCACCTGGCGGGTGCGTCCTCTATTCTTGGGGCAATTAACTTTATAACGACCATTTTCAATATGCGTGCGCCGGGCATGACCATGCACAAGATGCCGCTCTTTGTCTGGTCGGTTCTGGTGACGGCCTTCCTGCTGCTCCTGTCTCTGCCGGTTCTCGCCGGCGGCATTACCATGCTGCTGACCGACCGGAATTTCGGCTCCACCTTCTTTGTACCGCAAGGTGGCGGCGATCCCATTCTATTCCAGCATCTGTTCTGGTTCTTCGGCCATCCGGAAGTCTACATCCTGATTTTGCCGGGTTTTGGCATCATCAGCCAGATTGTCTCGACGTTCAGCCGCAAGCCGGTTTTCGGCTATCTTGGTATGGCCTATGCCATGGTGGCGATTGGCGGCATCGGCTTCGTTGTATGGGCACATCATATGTATACGGTCGGCATGAATGTCGATACACGGGCCTATTTCCTTGTCGCAACGCTGGTTATTGCGGTGCCAACGGGTGTCAAGATATTCTCGTGGATAGCGACGATGTGGGGCGGTTCCATAGAGTTTAAGGCACCGATGGTCTGGGCGCTGGGCTTCATCTTCCTCTTTACGGTTGGCGGTGTTACGGGTGTTGTGCTGGCCAATGCAGGCCTCGATGTAGCGCTGCATGATACCTATTACGTTGTGGCCCATTTCCATTATGTTCTGAGCCTGGGCGCGGTGTTTGCAATTTTCGCGGGCTTCTATTACTGGTTTGCCAAGATCACCGGATATAATTATTCGGAATAGCTCGCCCATCTGCACTTCTGGGTAACTTTTGTTGGTGTGAATATGATCTTCTTCCCCATGCATTTTCTTGGGCTGGCGGGCATGCCGCGTCGTATCCCGGACTATCCAGATGCCTTCGCAGGTTACAATGCTATCTCATCCTACGGCTCTTATGTTTCCGCCGTGGGTGTCCTGATCTTCCTGATCACTGTAATTCATGCCTTCGTTCGCAAGGAACAGGCAGCAGGCAATCCATGGGGTGAAGGGGCTACAACACTGGAATGGACCTTGCCATCTCCGCCGCCTTTCCATCAGTTCAACGAACTGCCGGTAATCAAATAAGGGTCAGAGGAGACGTTTGTGTCCGACGCAAGCCTAGGAAAAGAAACAATCGAGACCCGCGTCAATACGGATTTGACGCGGGTCAGTGATTATTTCGCCTTGTTGAAGCCTCGGGTGATGTCGCTCGTCGTTTTTACGGGACTGGTGGGGCTTGTGGTTGCGCCGGGGAGTTTGCACCCGGTCCTCGCCATTACGGCCCTTCTTTGCATTGCTGTTGGCGCGGGTGCGTCCGGTGCGATCAATATGTGGTTTGACGCGGATATCGACGCGGTGATGGAGCGGACGCAAGAGCGACCTATTCCGGCAGGACATGTCAGTGCGAACGAGGCCCTCGCCTTCGGTACCGTGCTTTCCATTGCTTCTGTCGTGCTAATGGGCCTCGCGGTGAATTATGTGGCGGCAGCCTTGCTCGCATTTACTATCGCTTTTTACGTTTTTGTTTACACCATGTGGCTGAAACGACGGACCCCTCAGAATATTGTCATTGGGGGTGCAGCGGGTGCTTTCCCGCCGATGATTGGCTGGGCGGCGGTTACAGGTGATGTGAGCGCGGAATCACTCGTTTTGTTCGCCATTATCTTTATGTGGACGCCGCCGCACTTCTGGGCATTGTCGCTTTGGCGCGATATCGACTATGCGAAGGCAGGTGTGCCTATGCTGCCTGTTGTTGCCGGTCGCGACGTGACCCGACGCCAGATCGTACTTTACAGTGCGCTTCTGTTCCCCGTTGCTGTAATGCCCTATGTTCTCGGATATGCTGGTGTTTTTTACGGCATTGGCGCAGCTATTCTCAGCGGGTTATTTCTGGTGCTGGCGCTTCGAGTCTGGCGGCAGAAGGATGAGGAAAGCGCGAAGCAGCTCTTTGCATATTCCTTGCTATATCTGTTCTTGATTTTTGCAACATTGCTCGGCGAAAGCCTTGTTCGGACGGTGATTTGATATGGCCCGCGATGACGACCGTCATAAACGTCAGCGAATTCGTAATCTGGCTGTTGGGGGAATTCTGATTGCCCTGGTCATTTTGTTTTATCTGATAACTGTCGTGAAGATGTCCGGGGGAGCCGGGGCCTGATGAAGCAGAAAAATAATAAATCGATACGTCTTGCTTTCGTCCTGGCATCCGTTGTGGTTGGGATGGTCGGCCTCGCATATGCTTCCGTCCCATTATATGACCTTTTCTGCCGTGTGACAGGCTACGGGGGAACTACGCAGCAGGCTGATATTGCGCCGGACGTTATACTTGATCGCGAAATGACGATCGAGTTCGATGCCAATACCAGCCGCGAAATGCCGTGGGAGTTCAAGCCGGTCAAGCATAAGCTGACGATGAAGGTCGGCGAGAGTGCACTTGCTTTTTATGAGGCCTATAATCCGACGAACCGGGCCATAAAGGGAACCGCCACTTTTAACGTGACCCCGCAAAAGATCGGGCAGTATTTCACCAAGATTGATTGCTTTTGCTTTACGGAACAGGTTTTACAGCCAGGTGAACGTGTCGAAATGCCGGTTACCTTTTTCGTTGATCCAGAGATTGACAATGACCCGAACGCGAAAGAAGTGACGGTTATAACACTTTCCTACACCTTTTTTGTCAGCGATGATGATGATGGAACGGAAGTTTCGGCAAAAGCCGGGAAAAAATCGGTTGATGTAAATTGACCAAAGAGTGAATTTGTAACTTTCAGAACCGGATTTGATCCGGATGAATTGCAGGAGTTTAGGAATGGCAGATTCTCACGCCAAACAACATGACTACCATCTGGTCGACCCGTCCCCCTGGCCGGCGCTCTCATCAATCGCGGCCTTTGTAAGTGCCATTGGTGCCGTCATGTGGATGCATGACAAGGGCTATGCGGTTTTTGTCATTGGTTTCGTCGTTCTTTGTTATACCGCGTTTACATGGTGGCGTGATGTCGTCAAAGAAGGGGAGCATGAAGGGCATCATACGCCAGTCGTACAACTTGGCCTACGCTATGGCATGATCATGTTCATCGCGTCAGAAGTGATGTTTTTTGTCGCCTGGTTCTGGGCTTATTTTGGAGCAGCTCTGTACCCAAGCGAAGTAGGCGGCGGGGTCTGGCCACCGGAAGGTATCCTGACTTTTAATCCCTGGCACATTCCGCTTCTGAACACGGTGATTTTGCTGCTTTCCGGCACAACGGTGACCTGGGCCCATCATGCGCTACAGCATGATGACCGTAAGGGGCTGGTGCAGGGATTGCTGCTGACGGTTATCCTTGGCGCAAGCTTCACAGCGGTTCAGATTTACGAATATTCCCATGCCGCATTTGGCTTTTCCGACGGGATTTATCCGTCAACCTTCTATATGGCTACGGGCTTCCACGGAGCCCATGTGTTTATCGGGACAGTCTTTCTGCTGGTTTGCCTGCTTCGCGCGATGAAGGGCCATTTCACGCCAACTCATCATTTCGGACTTGAGGCGGCGGCATGGTACTGGCATTTCGTTGACGTCGTCTGGCTGTTCCTTTTCTTTGCCGTTTACTGGTGGGGTGCCGGGCCGGAGTGGACCTGACCTGACTGAATGCCTTATTCCTATGGCACGCCAGTCTCCCCTTTTCGCGCCGGGCTTACCTGCAAATGCCCGGCATGCGGAGAGGGGAGGCTTTTTTCAGGCTTTCTTGATGTGGCAGAAAGCTGCGATACCTGCGGACAGGATTTCAGCGCCGTGAACAGTGGCGACGGACCGGCTGTTTTCATCATCCTGATTGTCGGTTTTCTTGTTGCCGGTCTCGCTGTCGCCGCGGAATTACTTTATCATCCGCCCTATTGGCTGCAGCTGACTATCTGGCTGCCAATAATTCTGATTTTAAGTCTTGGGCTTTTGCGGCCCTTCAAGGCATATTTGATCGCCTTGCAATTCAAGCATAAGGCCAGCTCCGAGATTGAGCGTTATTGACCCATGAAAAATTTTTCACCCGGACTTCTTCCGACATTAATCACGATACCCTGCGTGTTGATCCTGCTCGCCCTGACCATATGGCAGGTTAATCGCTATAACTGGAAAATTGACCTCGTCGACACAATTGACAGGCAGCTTTCCGCGACACCGGAAGCACTGCCGACCGGAGCCATAGATCCTGATCAATGGCATTACCGGAGGGTCCGCCTGACCGGTGAATTTGATCACGACACGGAAATCCACTTGTTTGCCCATGCCGAAGCCGGTCGCGCCGGTTTTCAGATTATCACCCCTTTTAAGCGGAGCGAGGAGGGAGATATCATTCTTGTGAACCGGGGTTGGGTGCCGGAGGCAAAGAAGGAGTCGCAATCACGTGCAGACGGGCTGGTAAGCGGAGAGATTACGGTTACCGGGGTTGCCCGGAGGCCATGGGGGAAATCATGGTCGTTTCTGCCGGACAGTAACGCTGAAGATAATGTCTGGCTCTATGGCGAACTTTCCGCCATGTCGGACCATCTGGGAGATAATGTCGCACCGGTCTTTGTCGAGCTGGACGCGAATGACATTCCTGGCGGCCTGCCTATTGGCGGGCAGACGCGCGTTTCCCTGCCCAACAATCATATCCAGTATGCGTTCACATGGCTTGGGTTGGCGGCGGCGATGATTGTTATTTATGTGATTTACGGGCTGAATCGCGGCCGCGCGAAGCAAAAACCAGATGTCTGAGAAGCCCGACGCTTATATAGCACTTGAGAAAAGCTTCGCGCGTCTATCAGCCCTTTCCGGGGCGACTGCAATGTTGCATTGGGATAGCGCCACGATAATGCCAGCCGGTGGAAGCGCGGCCCGTGCCGAACAGCTGGCCGTGCTGAGCCTGATCTCCCATGACATACTGACCCAGCCCAGGATTGCGGATTTGCTCGCTGAGGCGGAAAGTGGGACCCACGTCCTCGATACCTGGCAACGTGCAAATCTGGAGGAGATGCGAAATCGCTGGCGCCATGCGACGGCAGTGGAGCCGGATCTGGTTGAGGCGCATTCCCATGCGACATCACGCTGCGAAATGCTATGGCGTGAGGCGCGTCTCAACAATGATTTCGCCAGCCTGGTCCCATCGCTGAAGGAGGTTGTTAATCTAACGCAGCGCATCGCAGACGCAAAATCCGCTGCCTTTGGCATTTCCCCTTACGATGCTTTGCTGGATGAATATGAGCCCGGCTGTAAAGCATTGATGATTGATCCGCTGTTTGCGGATCTGGAAAGCTTTTTGCCAGACTTTCTGGGGACGGTACTTGAACGCCAGAAAAGTGCGCCCGCAATTATCAAGCCGGATGGTCCATTTGATGAGAGCATCCAGAAGCAACTTGGTCAGGAATTCATGACGGCACTTGGGTTCGATTTCAACCACGGCCGACTTGATATCAGCCATCACCCTTTCACCGGTGGTATCCCTGAAGATGTGAGGCTGACCACACGCTATGAAGAGGATGGCTTCACCCAAAGCCTGATGGGAACACTGCACGAAACCGGCCACGCCCTTTATGAGCAGGGGTTGCCGAAGGAATGGCGGTCGCAACCGGTTGGCGCCGCGCGGGGAATGGCGCTGCATGAAAGCCAGTCGCTTCTGATCGAAATGCAGCTCTCTCGCGGTCCCGACTTCCTCGCCTTCGCATTACCGCGTATAAAAGCGGCCTTTAACGGCAGCGGACCTGCATGGGAGAGTGAGAATCTGGAACGGGTTTACCTTGATGTTGCGCCGGGATTCATTCGGGTTGATGCGGACGAGGTGACGTATCCATTGCATGTCATCTTGCGCTATTCCCTTGAGAAGGCACTCCTCTCTGGGGATCTCGTGGTGGAGGATTTACCGGCGGCATGGAACAGTGGAATGCGAAAAACACTCGGCATTACACCGCCAAACGATCGACTTGGCTGTCTTCAGGATATCCACTGGCCAAGTGGGGCAATCGGCTATTTCCCGACCTATACGCTAGGCGCCATGGCAGCCGCACAGATTTATCAGGCGGCGAAGTCAGATATCCCGGATTTTTCGATGAAAACCAGATCAGGAAAGTTTGATGAATTGCTGGGCTGGCTGCGGCGTCATATCCATGCGCTTGGAAGCTCCCAATCCACCGACGGGATTTTGCAGTCGGCTACGGGCGCTCCTCTTGCTGCGGATGCTTTCAAGGCGCATCTAAAGGAACGTTACTTATCATAGGTGCGATATATCCGGGCTTGCGTGAACGCGCCGCATATGGTTACTCTCACCCTCCATTTGATCCATATATGGGAGAATGAGATTGCGCTATTTCAGCACGCGCGGCGAAGCGCCTGTTTTGAATTTCGAAGAAGTGGTCCTGACCGGCCTCGCGCGGGACGGCGGTCTCTATCTGCCTGAAAGCTGGCCGCAGTTTTCCCGCGATGAGATACGGAGCCTTGCGGGCATGTCCTATGCGGATGCCGCGTCCTTTCTGCTGCAGCCGTTTCTGGGAGACAGCATCACGCCGGAAGATTTCCAGGTCATGACCCGGAGGGCCTATGAAAGCTTTTCCCACAAGGCGGTGGTGCCGATCAGCCAGATCGGCAGCAACGAATTCCTGATGGAACTGTATCACGGTCCGACACTCGCTTTTAAGGATGTCGCACTTCAGCTCCTGGGGTTGATCTATGACCATCTCCTCGCACGCGATGGGAAGCGGGTAACGATTATCGGGGCGACATCCGGCGATACGGGATCCGCCGCGATCGAGGCGTGCCGGGGGCGGGAGGCTGTGGATATCTTTATCCTCCACCCCAAGGGGCGGGTGTCAGAGGTGCAGCGGCGGCAGATGACCACCGTTCCCGACGCGAATGTTCATAATATCGCGATCGAGGGGGATTTTGACGATTGTCAGGCGATGGTCAAGGCGATGTTCAATGATCATGACTTCCGTGATACCCTCGCTGTTTCGGCCGTCAACTCAATCAATTGGGCTCGGGTGATGGCGCAGATCGTTTATTACTTTACAGTGGGCGTAAGTCTTGGCGCTCCGGAGCGCCCGATTTCCTTCTCTGTGCCGAGTGGTAATTTCGGTGATATTTATGCCGGGTATGCGGCGAGTAAAATGGGCTTGCCAGTCGAGCAGCTGATTGTGGCGACCAATCGAAATGATATTCTCTCACGCTTCTTTAACAGCGGTGAGTACAGGAAATCCGGCGTTGATCCTACTATCAGTCCCAGCATGGATATTCAGGTTTCCAGTAATTTTGAACGGTTTCTCGCCGACCTCTATGGTCGCGACGGGGCGGCCGTTGCGAAGCTGATGGAGAAGCTGGATCGTGAAGGCGGATTTTCGGTCAATATGGCCCGCCTGAATGAGAGCATCTTCGCAGCAGGGCGGTGTGATGAAGAAGAAACCTTCGCCACAATCCGCAAGACGCTGGCAGAGAGTGCGAAATTGGTTGATCCGCATACGGCGGTTGGCCTATTTGTGGGAGAGAAATGTCGCAAAAATTTGAAAACTCCGCTGGTTGCTCTATCGACGGCGCATCCGGCGAAGTTTCCCGATGCGGTGGAAAAAGCGAGTGGAGAGCGACCGGGCCTGCCAAAGCATATGGCGGACCTGTTTGAACGGGACGAGCGGCTTATCGATTTGCCAAACGATATTGACCGGGTAAAATCCTATATTAAAGAACAGGCTCGTATTTTGAACGAAGCTTAAGGACGAAAGAATTTCTATGGACATAAAAGTCACAACGCTGAAGAACGGATTGCGCGTGATTTCCGATCCGATGTCGGGTCTGGAAACGTCCGCCGTCGGTGTCTGGGTCGATACCGGCGCGCGCCATGAAACAGCAGCGGAGAACGGCATCTCCCATGTTCTTGAGCATATGGCCTTCAAGGGAACGGCAAAGCGGTCGGCGCTTCAAATTGCTGAGGTGATCGAATCTGTTGGCGGTCATCTTAACGCTTACACCAGCCGGGATCAGACAGCCTACTTTGCCAGGGTTTTAAAAGACGATGTCCCGCTCGCCGTGGATATTCTTGGTGATATTCTGCAGCATTCCAGCTTTGATCAGTCTGAAATCACGCGCGAGAAGGAAGTGATCGTTCAGGAAATCGGCCAGACGAATGATACCCCGGACGATATTATTTTCGATCATTTGCAGGAAACCTCCTATCCCGATCAGCCGATTGGCCGCTCCATTCTTGGGACTGTTACGCAAGTACGCGGGTTCGATCGACCCATGATTGCGAACTATATGAAAAGTCACTATCTCGCACCGAAAATGGTGTTGAGCGCATCGGGAGCGGTAGACCATGATGCACTGGTAGCGCTTGCGGAGAAAGCATTCGATGAGCTGGCGACAGAAGGTGAAATCGGTATGGTGCCGGCAATATACCAAGGCGGCGAATATCGGGAAGAGCGGGATCTCGAGCAAGTTCACTATGCCCTGTCGGTGCCGGGCCTTTCCTATTCGGATGACGATTTTTATACAGCGCAAATTCTGTCTGGTCTGCTGGGCGGCGGAATGTCTTCCCGCCTATTTCAGGAAATCCGGGAGCGGCGTGGGCTTTGTTATTCGGTTTTCAGCTTTTCTTCGTCATTTGCCGATACTGGTACCTTCTCGGTTTATGCGGGAACAGGCGTCGATCATATCGGCGAGTTGAGCCATGTTCTGAGTGATGAGCTTTTGCGTGCCAGCGAGGATATAGAGCTGGCTGAAGTTGAGCGGGCAAAGGCGCAGTTAAAAGCGTCCCTCCTGATGGGAATGGAAAGCCCGGCGTCACGCTCGGAAGTTCATGCGCGGCAAATCCTGATTTATGGCCGCATCTTGCCTGCAGCAGAGATTGTGGAAAAGGTTGACGCGGTAACGGTTCAGGATGCAAAAGACCTCGCGGGACGGCTGTTTTTCGGGGTAACGCCAAGTATTGCGGCACTGGGACCGCTGAAAAAACTTGATCCTTTTGACAGGATTGCGGCAAGATTTAGCTAGGCTGCTTTTACCGGGAGGCCGCGACGCATGTTGGAGAGACTGTCATTCTTGGGAAGCAGCCCGAAAGTGGTGACAGACCGGCTTATCTTGCGCCCACCCCGGATTTCCGATTGGGAAAGATGGGCAAGGGTACGTGCGGAAAGCCGTGATTTTCTTGTCCCGTGGGAACCTGTCTGGACAAAGGATTCCCTTACCAAGACGAATTTCCGGGCACGGCTACGCCGCTATGGCAGAGATGTGAAGGACGATCTGGGGCAGGCGTTTTTCCTGATCGATCGAAAGAATGGAGATCTGATCGGCGGGATAACGCTTGGCAATATTCGCCGTGGCGTCGCCCAAACGGGCACTCTTGGTTATTGGACCGGGCAAAGCTATGCGCGTAAAGGATATATGTTTGAGGCATTGTGCGGCCTGATACCTGTTTTGTTCAGTGAGTTTGGCTTGCGTCGGGTTGAGGCTGCTTGCCTGCCATCGAACATCCCAAGTTCCCGTTTGCTGGAAAAGGTCGGATTTTCAAAAGAAGGGCTGGCCCGGGAATATCTCTGCATCAATGGCGTCTGGCACGATCACTTGCTGTATGCCTTGCTGCGAACCGACAGGATAGCGCCCTAGGCACGCGCCGTCAGGCATGCCCGATATCGCTGAAGAGGAGAGAGGGATCGACTCCCAGCTTGTTGATGGCAACTTCCCATTTGGTGTCCAGTGCCGGGCCGAAGACAATTTCCGTATCCGGATCGACAACCAGCCAGCCATTTTCCTGAATTTCCCGCTCCAGTTGACCGGGCCCCCAACCCGAATATCCAAGAGCAAGAAACCTGCTTTCGGGACCGCTGCCGCGCGCGATGGTTTTTAACATATCCACGGTTGCCGTCAGCGCCATGTCATCGCTAATCACCAAAGTCGTCTCATATAAAAGGTCCGTGGAATGAACGACGAAGCCTCGTTCCGTATCCACCGGGCCGCCGAAGTGAATATTGATTTGGCTGCTGCCGTCGGCTTTCGGTATTTCCAGTTGCCCCAACAGGTCGTCAAAGCTCAGGGCATCCAGAGAACGATTGAGAAGAATACCCATGGCCCCTGATTCCGAATGGGCACATAGCAGGATGACCGCCTTTTTAAACCGCGGATCCCCCATCCCTGGCATCGCAACCAGAAGTTTTCCGTCCAGATAACCGGTATCAATTGTGCTTACTGTCATGATATAAATATGTGTCTTTTCCCAAAAATTCCCAGCGACAAAAAATTTTCATGACGCGATTGTGACATATAAACTCTTAAATATTGTTTTATATAACTGGTGAAACCCATTGTTGAATTGAAGGTCTCTGCTGAATGAGATTATCTATTTTTAGCCTGACTAGCACGACGTTCGCGTGCTTTTTCGTCTGTTTTGGCACAAATGCGATTGCTGAAACGGCGACCGAATGGATCAGGACAGATCAGTCAAGCCTCCGGTTGATATCGGAATTTGACGGGGTGGCGGGACGTGAGTCGCTGCGTATCGGTCTTCAGATCAAACTCGGCCCGGGCTGGAAAACCTATTGGCGGACACCCGGTGATGCGGGAATCCCTCCGCGCTTTGACTGGAGCGGATCGAAAAATTTCAAGGAAGCGTCTGTGTCCTGGCCATTGCCTGAAATGTTTGAAGCTTACGGCCTTACAAGCTGGGGCTATCATGATGAAGTCGTTTTCCCAATAGAGGTTTCTTTGCAGGAGGCGGGAAAGCCCCTTGAGCTCAGGTTACGACTTCAGTTGGGTATATGCGAGAAAGTGTGCATTCCCTATGAGCATCAGTTCTCTCTTTATCTGGATGCGGATACAGCAGAACTTTCCCCAGAGGTTCTCATTATCGATAAGTATGTAAAACGGGTTCCTGCTGCCATTGGAACAGGTGGCTCCGCTATCAGGAAAGTGAGGGCCGAGACGTTGAATGATCGGGAGTTTAAGGTGATCGCGCATACAGATAAATCCTTCAATTCACCTGAAATTATTGTTGAAGGTAAAGACGGCGCCTATTTTGAACTGATATCGACAATAATCTCGACAGATCAAAAGGCAGTGGATTTTACCTTGAAAGCCGATCTTCCTGCGAAGACGGATGTTCTGTCCGGTCAGTCTGTTACGGTTACCATCGCTGACAAGGGGAGCGCAGCGGAGGGACAATTACGTATTGAATAAAAAGCGGGGATGGAGTGCAGAAAGCTTTTATTTTCTGCCGACATGATTATGTTAGAGTGACCGAAAGCCACTACGCAACTACATAAAACAGGATATTGAAATGACGATAAAAGCTGGTGATAAACTCCCGAATACCGATTTGATGATGATGACCGACAAGGGGCCGACCAAGATTTCAACAGCGGATTTGTTTGGCGGCAAGAAAGTTGCGTTATTTGCTGTGCCGGGAGCCTATACGCCGACATGTTCGGCCAAGCACTTGCCCGGCTTCGTTGACAATACGGCGAATTTGGGCGCGAAGGGGGTTAGTGATATCGTCTGCCTGTCCGTGAATGACCCGTTCGTCATGGCCGCATGGGGTAAGGACCACAACGCCGGCGGCATCAAGATGGTCGCGGATCCGGACGCTGCCTTTACCAAGGCAATGGGCGTTGAGTTCGATGCCTCTGGGGCTGGACTGGGTGTTCGTTCCCGCCGTTATTCCATGATCATTGATGACGGTGTGGTATCACAGATCAATCTTGAAGAAACCGGCGGTTTTGAAGTGTCCGATGCAGAGACTCTTCTCGGCCAACTCTAGTCTTTGACAGAGTGGGAAAGGCTTCGACTTTCCCACTCTGTGGATATTTCAGGTTAGATTGGCGGCCTATTTCTTGAATTTTTCCATGCCCGCATTGGCAAGCTCGTCGGCTTTTTCATTACCGGGATCGCCAGCATGGCCCTTGACCCATTTCCAGTGAATCTGGTGATTTGCAATGGCTTCATCAAGTGCGAGCCATAGATCCTTGTTCTTAACCGGCTTTTTCGCCGCAGTTTTCCAACCGTTTCTTTTCCAGTTAGCCATCCATTTGGTGATGCCATCTTTGACATAGGTACTGTCCGTATGCAATTCGGCGACGGTACTATGGTTCAGCGAATTAATCGCTTTAATCGCAGCGGTCAGTTCCATGCGATTGTTGGTGGTTTCAGCCTCGCCACCGCAGAGTTCCTTCATTTTTCCATTATATTGCAGGAGCGCACCCCAGCCGCCCGGTCCGGGATTTCCCGAACAGGCACCATCTGTGTAAATCACAACAATCTTTTCCGGCACAATCAAACTCCTGCCAAATACTCTTATACGCTCGGCTATTAGCATGATTGATAGCGCGCGGCAATTTCAGAAAAGGTAACAATCTTAACCGAAAATTAGCGCCTTGCGGTCAAATTTACCGGGAAGAAGCGGGAATCTGTGTGCCCGTATCGAATGAAAATATTTGAGTGGGCAAGATGCAGAAAAAACTATTCTCAGCGGAAATAAAACAATTCGGCTCGACCGCCGTCATGGAGTTTGACTCTGGCGCGGCTGGCATCAGCAGCGCGCAGTACCAGAATGTCATGGATGCGCTTGACGATATCAAGGCAATGCTTGGTGAAGCTGATCCAGTGGAACCCTCCGAGGAAAAAGCCGTAGAAGCAAAGGCCTCTGCGGAACTGCAGATACTTCGCCACGAGTTGCAGGAACTATCCGATGTCATCCTGGAAACACGGCGTGAAATTGCCTCCTTAAGCTCGTCGAAAACCGGTCAGAAGCTTGTCTCCGTTACCGATCAGCTCGATGCCGTTGTGGGAGATACGGAAACCGCGACAAATACGATACTGGAAGCGGTTGAGACCATTGAAGATAAAAGCGAAAGCCTAGGACTGCATGCAAGTTCTCCGGAAGAAATGGAAAGCCTTGAGGCCATAAGTACGGCTATCATGAAAATCTATGAAGCCTGCAACTTTCAGGATGTGACCGGGCAGCGTATCTCGAAGGTCGTATCCACGCTCGGCTTTGTTGATGAGCGTATTAACAAGATGATTGATATTCTTGGCGGTGAAGAAGAACTGCAGGAACTTGATATTGCCGAACTAAAGCCGCAGTTTGATGAGGATGTGGAGCTAAGCGGCCCGCAGCCGGACGGCCATGAAATATCGCAGGACGAGATTGATTCCCTTTTTGACTGATGTCGGTGCTCCCTTACTCCAGACCGTAAGCCTCCACGGATGTCACGGCCTGATGAAACTGAAGCTTCTTGAAATACTCCTGCGGGTCCTTCGGTTTGACCAGCGCGCCGTCTACCTGATTGAGCCAATCAAACAGACGCGTAAGCAGAAAACGTAGTGCGGCGCCCCGGCACAGCAGGGGTAAAAAATTGAGCTCTTGCCGGGAAAAATCCCGCACCTCTCGATAACCATTTAACAGCTTGCGCGCTTTCGTAATATTGAAGCTGCCATCATTTTCGAAGCACCAGGCATTCAGGCAGATCGCAAGATCATAAGCGAAAAAATCGTTGCAGGCGAAATAATAGTCGATGACGCCGCTGACCTTATCGTTCAGAAAAAAGATATTGTCCGGAAACAGGTCAGCATGAATCACCCCACTTGGTATATCAGTTGGCCAGTGATCTTCAAGATAACTTATCTCAGATTCAATTTCCGGGAAGAAATCGGCACCCATACTTCCATCGCCGCTTTTGCGGCAAGCGTCGTAAAGTGGACGCCAGGCTGAAAGAGAGAGGGTATTCTCTCGCTGGAGTTTGAACTCACTGCCGATGGTATGGAGTTGTGCCAGTGTCTGCCCGAGCAATGCGCAATGTTGTGGTGTAATTCGTCGAACGGACCGGCCGTCCAGAAATTCGATGATGGCTGATGGACGGCCTGCCACTTCTTTCAGGTTCCGGCCATCCTTTGCCGAGATTGGTCGCGGAGAAAGAAAGCCGCCTGTCGCCAGATGTTCCATTAGGCCGAGAAAGAATGGCAAATCCTCGGCATTTACCCGCTTTTCATAAAGGGTCAGGAAGTAATAGCCTGCCTCCGTATGCAGCAGGAAGTTTGAGTTTTCAACCCCTTCTGCGATGCCTTTACATGAAAGCGCCTGTCCCAGATCATACTGGTCCAGCAGGACATCCAGCTCGTCATCAGAAATTTCGGTATATACGGCCATAAACTATTCGGCGGCCTCAGGTTCCAGAATTTTTGGCATCTTGAAGACGACCTGCTCCTGATTGGTTACAATTTCCTCGACAAATACCTCATAACGGCGGGAGAAAGCATCTACAACCTCCTCGACCAGAGTTTCAGGGGCCGACGCACCAGCGGTAATACCGATTGTCTCGATATTCTCAAAACGTTCCCACGGGATGTCAGTCGCGCGCTGGACCATGGCGACCTCGGCACAGCCGGATTTTTCAGCAACTTCCACTAGCCGCATGGAGTTTGACGAATTTGGTGCCCCAATTACCAGCAGCCCCTCGCAACGTTCCGCCAGAATTTTTACGGCAGCCTGTCGATTTGTCGTTGCGTAGCAAATGTCTTCTTTCCTTGGGCTTTCAATGGACGGAAACCGTTCTTTCAAAATATCGACGATTTCGCGAGTTTCATCTACGGAAAGCGTTGTTTGTGTAAGATAGGCAAGACCTTTTCCAGGCTGCTTCTGCGTAAAGGCCCGCGCTTCCTGCGCTGTTTCAACCAGCGAAATTTGTCCTTCAGCGAGCTGTCCCATGGTCCCGATAACCTCCGGATGGCCGCGATGCCCGATCAGGATTATCTCGTGATTATCGCGTTCATGCCGTTCTGCTTCCCGGTGTACCTTGCTGACCAGCGGACATGTGGCATCAATATAGAACATTTTTCGGTTCTCTGCCTCGGCCGGTACGGATTTCGCGACGCCATGCGCCGAGAAAATCACAGGGACATCTTTCGGAATGTCCCCCAGTTCATCGACGAACACTGCGCCCTTTTTTTCAAGATTCTCAACGACGAAGCGGTTGTGCACAATTTCATGTCGTACATAAACGGGAGCACCATATTTTTCGAGAGCCCGTTCGACGATCTGAATCGCACGATCAACCCCTGCGCAAAATCCACGCGGGGCCGCCAGTAACAATGTGCGCTTTTCTCTGTCCATTCTCTTTCCATGTCGGGCGAATTAACAAGAATAATGCCGCATCCCGGTGAAAACTTGCTAATTGCGTCGGTCCATTCTAGATTTGCCGGACTCATACAACAGTTTCAAGGGTAATGCCATAACAAGGCGAGGTAAATTGAAATGACGACGACCACAATTGCGCAAGAATCCTTTTATATACCGGATGTGCGGGTCGGCTCAAAATACAGCAGGCGCGTCGCCTTACGATGAAACTCGTGATAAAATTAGTCTTTAACTCGTGGGATCCTATGCCCTTGTTCAAAATCTTTCAAAAAATACCCCGTGTTTGTGCACTGCTAATCCCTTTGTTGCTCACCTCAGCTTGCAGCGGCAGCGTTGATACGGATATCTTCAGCATTTTCGGATCGTCGAAGCCTTTACTTCCCTGCCCGAGAGTAGAAGTCCTGCCGGGTGCGGAGACTATTACCATTTTCCGGGAAGGTGAGGGACGTGATCTCGTTGATGTTCGCTTTGAGGGGATCATAGTCCCGGTCAGCGGACAGTGCCAGTATGTAGATGACGATACGGCGGTTATTGTCGAGCTGATCTTGCGTATCGGGGCTACCAAAGGCCCGGCAGCGGAAAGCCAAGCTGAGGAATTCCCGTTCTTTGTGGCAATCGCGGAAAGATCAGGAAAGATCATTGCGAAGGAAATTTTCTATAGCCCGATAGAAGTTGAAGAGGGCCGCCGCCGCGCCACCGCCCAGGAAGAGCTTCAACAGCGAATTCCCCTGAGCGGCCTGAAAACCGGCGGGGACTATGTTATCATTATCGGCTTCCAGCTGACAAAGGAACAGATGGAGCTTCAAAGTTGAAGAAACACAAAAGAATATTACTTGTTTGACTAAAACAAAATCAGCCTTATTATTCACGCACATTCAGTCGATCCCCGCGGGAGAGATGGTCGTTTTCAAGCCATCGCCGAAGGAGCAACCACCCCGGAAACTCTCAGGCAACCGGACCGCAGGGGGATGAAACTCTGGAAAGCAGATCACAATTGTGATTTCACCGAAGGGGTAAGCGATCTGGTCGCCACAAAGAAGGCGGACACGAACGTCAAATCTCTCAGGTTATAAGACAGAGGGGGTAGGTTCCAGCAAAGGTAACGTTGGGACAATCCGCCTTTTGTCTGAAACCGGGATTGACGTATGAGTGAAATGTCTGCAGCGAGAAAAACCATTCTTCATGAACTGCATGTAGAACTGGGCGCCAAAATGGTGCCGTTTGCAGGGTATGACATGCCCGTCCAGTACCCTGATGGAATCCTTAAAGAGCATCTACATACCCGCGCCGCTGCGGGTCTTTTCGATGTCTCCCATATGGGGCAGGTGGTAATTTCCGGCGACGATCCGGCTGCCGCAATCGAAAAGCTTATTCCCGGCGATATTCAGGCGCTCGCGCCCGGCGAGATGCGCTATAGCTTCCTTACGAACAATGAGGGAGGGATCCTCGATGATCTTATTGTTACGCGACGGGAGGACGACCTTTTCGTCGTCGTGAATGCCGCCTGCAAGGAGCAGGATATTGCCTTGCTTGAAAAGGGGCTCGCCGGCAAGGCGGAAGTCCGGGAGCTGACAGACAGGGCGCTTGTCGCATTGCAGGGCCCGAAAGCGGCGGCTGTCCTAACAAGATATGCAGATGAGGTGGCGGCAATGCCGTTTATGACATTTCGGGAAGTTACCCTTGATGGCATACCATGTTTCGTAACGCGCTCCGGCTACACGGGCGAAGACGGCTATGAAATTTCCATCCCGAACGATCATGCGGTTTCTTTTTGCCGCAAATTGCTGGCGGAGGACGAAGTTGCCCCCATCGGTCTGGGGGCTCGAGATTCGCTTCGTCTTGAAGCGGGCCTCTGTCTGTATGGCCACGATCTGGATGAACAGACTACGCCAGTTTCTGCCGGTTTACTCTGGGCGATCAGCAAGCGTCGCCGAGATGAAGGGGGATTTCCAGGAGCTGATATAATACAGGCTGAAATCACCAATAAACCGGAAATGAAGCGGGTCGGCATTCTTCCTGAAGGTCGAGCACCGGCGCGGGAGCATACCGAAATAACGGATGAAGCAGGGAACGTGATTGGAGAGGTCACGTCCGGCGGCTTTTCACCCTGTCTGGAGGCGCCCATAGCCATGGGATATGTCCCGCTTGCATTTTCCGCCGTGGGAACAAAAATCAATTTGCTTGTCAGGGGAAAGGCGAGACCGGCAACAGTCGCGAAAATGCCCTTTGTCGAACAACGTTATTATCGAGGATAATTTTTTAACGGAGTGTAATGAATGTCATACTGGTTCACGGAAGATCACGAATGGGTACTGCTGGAAGACGATGTGGCGACAATAGGTATTAGTGACTATGCCCAAGGCCAGCTGGGTGATGTGGTCTATGTAGAGGTTCCCGAAGTGGGCGCGGATATTGTAAAAGGTGATGAACTCGCCGTGGTTGAGAGCGTGAAAGCCGCGTCCGAGGTATACTCCCCGGTAAGTGGTGAGGTTATTGAGGTGAATGAGGACCTGGAAGGGTCTCCGACGATGGTCAATGAGGCACCGCTAGAAGGCGGTTGGTTCGCCAAAGTCAAGGTGACAGACAGCACGGAAATAGAGGGCCTGATGGATGAGGTGGCCTATAAAATCTATGTCGAGGGTCTCGACGGATGAGATATATGCCCCATACCGCATTGGAGCGGGAAGAAATGCTGGCGAAAATCGGGATCTCGTCCATTGACGACCTCTTTGCTGATATTCCGGAAGAGGCTCGGCTCGGCGGCCTGCTTGATCTCCCGCTGCATGAGAGTGAAATGACGGTTGAGAAGAATTTTCGTAACCTGGCGGCGAAAAATCTATCTCCCTATATGACCCCCTGCTTCCTGGGAGCGGGGGCGTATCAGCATCATGTCCCGTCGGTTGCCGATCATATTATACAGCGATCCGAATTCCTGACATCCTACACCCCTTATCAGCCGGAGGTCAGCCAGGGCACGCTTCAGGCACTGTTCGAGTTTCAGACCCAGGTGGCAATGATCACGGGGATGGAAGTCGCCAACGCGTCCATGTATGACGGTGCGACTTCCTGTGCGGAAGCGGTCTTGATGGCGTGCCGGGTGACACGGCGTAAAAAGGCAATCGTTTCAGGCAACCTGCACCCACACTATCGGGACGTAACACGCACAACCCTGCAATTTATGGAATTCGAGGCGGAAAATCTGCCGCCTGTGCTGGACAGAAAAGAAGATTTCGATGCGCATATCGGATCAGATATTGCCTGTGTTGTCGTCCAAAATCCGGATTTTTTCGGCCGTATTCAGGATTTCACAGCACTTGCCGACAAATGCCATGAAGCAGGTGCCCTCCTTATTGTTGTCGTCAATGAGGTTGTCTCTCTCGGCGCGATAATGTCCCCCGGTGACATGGGGGCGGATATCGTCGCAGGTGAAGGGCAGTCTATCGGCGTGCCGCTTTCCTATGGAGGGCCCTATGTGGGACTTCTTGCAACACGGCAGAAATTTGTCCGCCAGATGCCGGGGCGACTTTGTGGGCAGACGGTCGATCAGGACGGCAAACGCGGCTTCGTCCTTACGCTCTCCACACGGGAACAACATATCAGGCGTGAAAAAGCGACCAGCAATATCTGCACAAATGCGGGACTTTGCTCTCTTGCCTTTACAATTCATATGAGCCTTCTGGGGGAGACAGGCTTTGCTAAGCTGGCACGGCTGAATCATTCGCAGGCAGTCACATTGGCGGAAAAACTCGAGGTGATAGAAGGCGTTGAAATGATCAACGATACTTTCTTTAACGAGTTTACCTTGCGGCTCTCTGCCGATGCTAGTTCAGTGGTTGAAAAACTGGCAGCAAAAGGTGTGCTGGGCGGTGTGCCGGTCTCTCGCCTGATTCCGGATGACCCGGATATGTCCCATCTTCTCCTCGTGGCAGTAACGGAAACCTGCTCCGTGTCGGATATGGATCAATTTGTCACGGCTCTGAAGGAGGCTCTCTGATGCTGAATAATAAAGGTCGCCCGACCCAGCCTGTCACTGCAGCAGACGCGGATGCTGCCATGGAGACATTTACGGGCAATAAAGGTCTGAATCTGGAATCCCCGCTTATATTCGAGCAGGGCGTTCCCGGACGTATTGGTGTCGATATGGCGGAACCGAAACCGGTCAAAAGCCGCCTTGGCGGGCTGGATCGCAAGGAGCCGGTTGGAATGCCGGATTTATCGGAGCCACAGGTGCTCAGGCATTTTGTGCGGTTAAGTCGACAGAACTATGCCATTGACGCCGGATTTTACCCGCTTGGCTCCTGCACAATGAAGCACAACCCGCGGATCAATGAAAAGGTCGCCCGGCTTGTGGGGCTTGGTGATCTTCATCCGATGCAGCCGACGAGCACGGTTCAGGGGGCACTTGAAATAATCGACAGCCTTGCCCATTGGTTGAAAACGATCACCGGGATGCCTGCGGTCGCCATGTCCCCTGCCGCTGGTGCCCATGGGGAGCTGTGCGGGGTTATGGCCATTCGCGCCGCCCATGAAGCCAAGGGAGAGAGCAGGACGCGCATTCTGGTGCCGGAATCGGCGCATGGAACCAATCCGGCGACGGCTGCGCTTTGCGGCTACAAGGTTGAGGCGGTGCCTGCGCGACAAGACGGGCGGATGGACATGGATGCTTTTGCCGCCAAGCTCGGGCCTGATGTGGCCGGGGTGATGTTGACGAACCCCAATACGTGTGGCCTGTTTGAGACGGATGTGAAGAAGATAGCTGATCTGGTTCATGAAACCGGGGGCTATTTCTATTGTGATGGCGCTAATCTTAACGCCATTCTGGGTCGGGTGCGTCCGGGCGATCTTGGCGTCGATGCCATGCATATCAATCTGCACAAGACCTTTTCGACCCCGCATGGCGGCGGCGGGCCAGGCTCTGGTCCCGTCGTCCTGTCAGAGGCGTTGGCCCCCTTTGCACCGGTTCCTTTCGTCACTCACGGTAAAGATGGATTTGACATGGTTGAACAAATAGAAGGACCTGCCGCACAGAGTTTTGGTCGGATGAAAGGGTTTCATGGCCAGATGGGCATGTTCATCCGCGCCCTCGCCTACATGCAAAGTCACGGCGCGGACGGATTACGGCAAATTGCGGAGGATGCCGTACTGAACGCCAACTATGTCAGGGTTGGGCTGCAGGATAAGTTACATTCGCCATTTGCCGGCATTTGTATGCATGAAGCGCTATTCGATGACAGCACTTTGAAAGGCACGGGCGTCACCACGCTTGATCTTGCGAAAGCGATGATCGACGAAGGGTATCATCCGATGACCATGTATTTCCCGCTCGTTGTCCATGGGGCGATGCTGATTGAGCCGACGGAAAGCGAATCTCGCCAGACTCTCGACCAGTTCATTGGCGCGATGGGGCATTTGCTTGATAAGGCAAAGGCGGGAGAGGTCGACGCTTTTCTTGGCGCTCCGAATTTTGCACCTCGTCGTCGGCTAGACGAAACCGGTGCCGCCCGTAATCCCGTATTGCGCTGGACAGTGCCGGAAGGTACTGACGGCGGGGAAGTGACACTTTCTGCAGCATCCTAAGCCTCCCTTCGTTTGCTGCATACTTTAGCCTCGCCATAATGGCGGGGCTTTTTTTGCTCAATGAACGGCGTAATATGTCAGGCACAAAAAAAGCCCCGTATAAGCTACGAGGCTTTAGATTGTCCGCAACTCAGTAACTAGTTGAGCTGCCTTTCGAGGTTGGAGATAGACTGATCAATCAGTCCATCAGCCTTATCTCCTTTAAGTCCGTCCTGCATCAGCCTGGCAGCCGCAGCAATAGCAACATCAACGGCAATTCCCTGCACTTCGGCAACGGCCTTTTCTTCGGCCTGGCGAATCTTGATTTCGGCCAGCTCCTGACGGCGTGCGAGATTTGCCTCCAGTTCCTTGATGCTTTCCTTGCGCAGGATTTCTGCATCTTCCTTGGCTCTGGCAACAATATCTTCCGCTGTTTGCATGGCGTCATGTTGCCGGCGCTGGAAATCCGCGAAGAGAGCCTGCGCATCCTCCCGCAGCTTCTTTGCTTCGTCCAACTCGTTTCGTATCTTGTCGGCACGTATGTCGAGTTGTTTGGCAATCAGCGGAGGAACCTTGAAATAAACGAGGACGCCAATAAAACCGAGAAATGCAATAGCAACCCAAAAGGTGGGATCTTGTAGCATCAGGCGTCTCCCTTCATGCTGGCCGCAACCGCCTTTTCGACATCCTTGTCGGAAACGTCAATAGTGACGAGCTTGGCTACCGCTGACTTAGCCGTGTCGGCCGCAATTTCACGGACATGACTGAGCGCGGTTTCCTTGGCTTCGCGAATGCTTGTTTCCGCCGCCTTGGCTTTTTTGGCCAACTTTGCATCTAGCTCCGCCTTGCTCGCTTCCTGTTCCTTGGCCATTGAGGCTTTCAGTTCGGAAACGATTCCATGCGCTTTTGCGCGGGCCTGGGCAAGAGCTTCTTCATAGTCAGCCTTTGCCTTGTCGGCGTCTTCGCTCAGCCGTTTTGCTTCTTCCAGATCCGACGTAATACGATTTTGTCGGCTTTCCAGAACATCTGAAATGCCGGGGATCGCCACTTTTGCCATCAGGAAATAAAGGACGACAAAAGTGATCGCAAGCCAAACCAGCTGCGGCGGAAAATCTGCAATATCAAGTTGCGGCATACCGGCTCCTTAATCCAATCGATCAGTAATTTCTCAATGAGAAAGTTTGATTAACCGAACAGGATAAGGAATGCGATAACGAGCGCGAACAGCGCAACAGCTTCTGTCAGGGCAAAGCCGAGTAGAACGTTACCGAAAACTTTCGGAGCTGCTGCCGGATTGCGCAAAGAGCCGGAAACGTATGATCCGAAGATATTCCCGATACCCACACCCACACCTGCAAGCGCGATAGTCGCAAGGCCGGCACCAATCATTTTAGCGGCTTCTAATTCCATAATATTCTTCCTTCTAAATCAAGAACAACCAATGTTGAAGATTAACGATTACTCAATGATGCAGGTGAAGCGCATCGTTAAGATAGAGGCATGACAGGATCGCAAACACATAAGCCTGCAAAAATGCGACCAGGAATTCCAGACCTGTCAGTACAACAATAAACCCGAGTGGCAGCCAGCCGAGGTAAAGCCCGAGGCCAACAACAAATCCGCCAAACACTTTCAGCAGCGTATGGCCTGCCAGCATATTGGCGAACAGCCGAACGGAAAGGCTGATGGGGCGGACAAAATAGGAGATAACCTCAATCGGGACCAGGATGATCAGCAATACAAACGGGACACCGCTTGGTACGAAAAAGGTCAGGAACTTGAACCCATGCTTGAAAATGCCGATCAGCGTCACGCCAATGAAGACAACCGCCGCCAGCGCAAATGTCACAATGATCTGGCTGGTGACTGTAAAGCTGTAGGGAATCATCCCGATCAGGTTACAAAACAGCACGAACATGAACAGGGTGAAGATAAAGGGGAAATATTTCCGGCCTTCAGACCCGACGTTGTCCTTGATCATGTTGGCAATGAACTCATAGCTGAGTTCGGCCATCGATTGCATCCGTCCTGGCACCATCGCCCGGCTACGCATGCTCCATGTCAGGAAAAGAGTAACCGCAACGATTGCGATAACCATGAAAAGGGAGGCGTTGGTAAAAGAGACATCAAGGCCACCAACGTCCATCTGAACCAGGCGCTTAATCTCGAATTGTGCAAGAGGGCTAGTTTCTGCCGCCACGATGCTGTTCCTGTTCTACTGTTTCAACTTTCCCGAGGCATCCAGCCGGAAAACCGTCCGATACCTATTCCTCAAGCTCACCGCTATTCATACGTCTGGCGACCTTTATGACGTTGTATAGACCAACACCGGCGCCGACAATCAAAAATACCAGCATCAACCAGGGCTTCGTGTCCAACCATTTGTCGAGCAACCAGCCAAACCAGCCACAAACCAACAACGCGGCGACCATCTCCACAGATAGCCTCCATGCCCTGCCCGCGCCTGCACCTCGCTCCACTTTCAAGTCGCTACGCTGCCAGGAAGCCTGCTCCTGCTGCTGCTGCGCCTTTTTCAGTCGAGCGCTGAAATCATCTTTCGAGGGAGGTTCAGGTTTACTCATTTGCATCTCCTAACGGAAAGCTTATTGCTGCCCATCTACCCCCACAGAAAGCGCGGGAAACATACGGTCTGCCCCCCTGAGTGTCAAGACCCTACGGATGGCTTTTTCATCAGTTTCCAAATTGACGGTTTTGGGTGTTGTTGTAAGGCCATAGCGGGCCTATGCGGCGCTTTCGGTAATCTCCTTGGCTTTCTCAAGATCGACGGACACAAGCTGGGAAATTCCCCGTTCCATCATCGTCACGCCAAACAATCTATCCATGCGTGCCATGGTAATAGGATGGTGAGTCACCACAAGAAAGCGGGTATCGGAATCCCGGGAGATATTCTCCAGAAGATGGCAAAGCCGTTCCACATTGACATCGTCAAGCGGTGCGTCAACCTCGTCGAGTACGCAAATCGGCGCGGGGTTTGTGAGAAAGACGGCAAAGAGGAGTGCAACGGCGGTCAATGCCTGCTCCCCGCCGGAAAGAAGTGACATCAGCTGGAGCTTTTTGCCAGGCGGGCTCGCCATTATCTCAAGTCCGGCAGCCAGTGGATCGTCGGATTCTGTCAGGGCCAAATGTGCCTGGCCGCCACCGAAGACCTGTTTGAACAGCTCCTGAAAGTGCCGGTCAACCTTGGTAAAGGCGGCAAGCAGCCTTTCGCGCCCCTCTTTATTCAATCCTGAAATTCCTTGCCGAAGCCGAGCGATGGCCGCCAGAAGGTCCTCTCGCTCATTTGTCAGTGTGGTGAGCTGCTCCTGCACCTCGTCGGCCTCGATCTCCGCGCGCAGATTAACCGGGCCCATTCCGTCACGTTCGCGCTTGAGCCGGTCGAGCTTGCGTTCACTGTCTTCAACGGGCGGAATTTCCTCACCTTCTTCGATACCGCCTGCGGATTTTATCTGGTCGGGGGTACAGTTGAGTTTCTCCCTCACCTGTTCGGCAAGGTTTTTCAGAACGTCCGTCATATGCTCGACGTCCGATTGATGCCGGACGCGCTCCTCACGGCAGGTCGCGAGGGCATCCTGGCACTTTTTAAGCGCAGAGTCGCATTCCGCAAGGACCGATTCGGCCTCGGCCAGCTTATCCCGGGCGCTATTTCTGCGCCCCTCAGCACGGGCGATTTCATCCATCAGGTTGTTACGCTTTGCAACAATTTCTTCGGGCTTGCTCTCTATCTCGGCAAGCTCGTTCGCTGTATCTTTGAACCGCATTTCAAGCTGGACGAAATGCTCGGCCATATTTTTATTGCGATCAATCCAGCCCATGATCTCTCGATCAATCGTTGTCAGGCGGTCCCGGCGGGTTGCCGCTTCTCTCGCCATACGGTCTGATTCGCTCCGAAGGATAGCAAGCTCATCCCGCTTTTCATGCAGCTCCGCCCTCAGCGTTTCAATCTCGGCCCGGCTTCCGGCCAGATCCGGCATTTCGGAAAGGTTGGCCTGCTTTGCCTGCAAATCGTTCGCCAGTGCGTCCCGTTCTACAGATTGTTCGGAAATACTTTCACTCAGGGAGGATAGTCGCGACTGTCGCGCCGCACTTTCACGGATTTCATCCGCATGCACAGTGCGAAGCTTGGAAAGCTCCTGCTCCTGCTCGCGCTGTTGGCGGCGTAGTTCTTTCAGCTTCTCAGCGGTACTGCCCAGCAGATCAGAGCAGGATTTCAGATTATTTGTAGCAGTCGCCAGAGTGTCACGCTTTTTTACCAGCTCCCTGGCGATCTCCTCCAGGCGATTGCGCTGTTCCAGACGGGCGGCTGCGGCAGTCTTTGCGCCCGATTTCTGTGTAAACCCGTCCCATCGCCAGAGATCACCGTCCCGGGTAACAAGACGCTGTCCGGGTTTAAGTTTACCTTGTAGTTCCGGTCCGTCTTTTGCGTCTATTACCGCGATTTGGGCAAGCCGGGCCTTTAAGGCATCATGACCCGTGACGAATTGATCGAGGGTGGGAAGGCTGCCTGAGAATCCTTGCGTGCTTTCTGCGTGATCAAGAAGACGCCAATAGGCCGCCGCATCTTCATCTGCCGGCGCTTCCAGTTCATCGCCGAGCGCGGCCCCGAGGGCAACTTCATAGCCCTTGCTGACCGTCAATTCCTCAATGATACCATCCCATTCGCCGTCACTGGCATTCTCAAGGAGCCGGATAAGGGCGCTTTCTTCCGCTTCCAGAGCTGTTACATCACGCTCTGCGAGTTTGACTTTCTCTCGTACCTCTCGTTCCGCGCCATCGGCGGACTGTCTAAGCGCTTCCGCTTCGTCGGTAGCTAGATTGAGAGCATTCAGTGCGGCAACTTTTTCCTGTAACCGCAAGGTTGAAGGAGCATCTCTTCCACTTTCTCCCAGCGCCTCTTCCAGTGTCGCCTTTTCCACTTCAAGATCAGACAGTCTTCTTGTGATTTTCTCATGTTGAGTAGTCGCTGCCTCGATTTGCTGGCTCAGGCTGTTACGTTCTGCAAGCTCGGCCGCCACGGTTTCCGTTTTCCGATCAAAAGCGCTTTGCAACTCCTGAAGCTTCCCGGTGCGATCATTTACTTTTGACAGGATGGCTTCTGCACGCGGGCCCGAAGTTTCAATTTCTTCTTTTAGTTCTGCTTTTTCCGTTTCCAGGCGCGTGATCGCCTCGGCGGCGTCTTTTTCAAGATCCTTCTCGCGGATCATGTCACTCGATATCTGGCTCTTGCGATCTTCAAGCTGCTGTTTCGTTCGTTTTGCCCGTTCTTCCTCGGCATCCAGGTTTTCTCGCGCTACTGTCAGGCGATGCGCAGCAGAGGCAGCTTCAGCTTCGGCATCACGGAGCGGTTTAAGCGCCTCGTTCGCTTTTAAGGTCGCCGATTCCGCCGCTGCGGCATGCCGCGTCAGTTCATTGACAGCCATGACGGCCTGTTCGTATCGGTGACGTGCGGATGCCGCTTTCTCCTTTGCCTGTTGGTGCTTGCGATAAAGAAGCAGCGCCTCAGTTTTTCTTATATGGCCCGAGATATTGCGATAGCGGCTGGCCTGCCGTGCCTGCCGTTTGAGGTTGGTGAGTTGAACTTCAAGCTGTTCGACGACATCATCGACACGCTCAAGATTAGCTTCGGCTGAATTCAGCCGAAGTTCAGCCTCATGGCGACGTGAATGCAGCCCGGAAATGCCAGCTGCCTCCTCAAGCAGGTGTCGGCGTTCCTTTGGTTTTGCGTTGATCAGCGCCCCAACTCGTCCCTGACTGACGATGGCAGTAGAGTGGGCTCCGGTTGCAAGATCCGCAAAGAGAAGTTGTACGTCACGAGCCCGGGCGACCTTGCCATTGATGCGGTAATCCGATCCGGTTTCACGGCGGATACGGCGAGTGACATCAAGTTCGGGGGAATCATTATAGGTCGCGGGCGCAACCCGATCCTTGTTGTCAAGTCCAAGTGTAACTTCGGCAGCATTGCGAGGCGGACGCGAGGTCGTGCCGGCGAAGATCACATCATCCATGGCGCCGCCGCGCATATTGCGCGCCGAGGTTTCGCCCATCACCCAGGTCAATGCCTCGACAAGGTTGGATTTGCCGCAACCGTTTGGGCCAACTATCCCCGTGAGGCCATCCTTGATCAGGAGTTCCGTTGGCTCCACAAAGGATTTGAATCCCGACAGTCTTAAATGTGCAAACTTCACAGCCTCTCCATCACTCGGTAATCTACGCTAACGTTTTAAGGTAGCTGTCCATTGCCTCGAAGCTCCGGTCGCGTTCGTATTTTTCGCCCTGGATAAACAACGTCGGGGTCGAATCGACACCGAATTGCGTTGATCCGATCAGGCTTTCAGAGGCAATTCCGTCCACCAGTTCCTGATTTGTGAGGCAATTTACGAACTCTTCCAGTGCGATGCCATTTTGCTCCCCAATCTCGATCAGGGCAAGGGCCGGGTCTGCCGCCCGCGTCCACTCATCTTGCTGTTCAAACAGGGTGCTGATCATCTCGAAGAACTTGCTGTCATCATCTGTGCATTCCGAGAGGATTGCTGCGATAAAGGCGAATCGATCAAGCGGAAAATGGCGATAAACAAACTTCACCTTGCCCGAATCCACGTAGTTTTTCTTCAGGTCACCATAGGTATATTTATGGAAGTTACCACAATGGCCGCAGGTCAGCGATGCATACTCGATTATAGTGATGGGTGCCGTGGGAAAGCCAAGCACATGATCGCTTTGAAGTATTTGCGGTTTCGCCGCATGCGCATCACGGGCTGAAAAAAGCCCTGCCGCCGCAGCTGCGGCAAATGGCAAGATGCTGCCGGTTTTTACAAAGTGTCGCCGAGATATAGCCAATTTTCTGTAATTCCTACTAGATATGGTATCAGTATAACTTTTCATCCTTCAATCCTCAAACGATTCCTGCGATCAATCGCAACATAATAGGGAATTAGGTATTTTACAGAGGTTAATCCGCATCGGTGGCGTTTTTATCGTGTTCCTGTCCCCGGTTCCGCGCCCCTAACATCGAAGTTGCGACAGCCTCCAGTCGCTTTTTGAGCGACTCATCAGTAATATTCTTGATCGTTTCCTTGATCCAGTTCTCCTGGGTCACGCTCAATGGCGCTGGAGGGGTCTTTGTTCTGGTTTCCGGTTTTTGTACGGGCGCCTGGATAAGCTGCAGCCGCGCAACGGCGCGATAGCCGAAGAAGCTGTTGATCCGTTCGACAATCAGAGGTTCGAAATGCTGGAACTCCGGCGCCCAGCCCGGTGCGACACGAATACGGAGAGTTGCCTCCTTGTTGCTCTGGCGGGAATAGCTGAGCTTTTCCGGACTTGAAAAGTTGGCAAGATTCGGCCCGACTATCGCTGGCCAGTGAGTCAGGATGTCAGCCTGGGCGAAACCCCGCCTGATGAGCGCCGCGCGCGATGATTTTCCGACGAGACTGGCAATTGCCCGTGGACCGGCCCTGTTTTGCGTTTGTCTCACTCTGTTCCTTTGTGACAAGTCGGTGTTCAGGGAAATTCCCATTGCCTGTTGAAGCAATTTTGCTCATAACATCTCTTTAATATGATCTATCCGACGCCTTCACGAAAGTATTTTTCTGCTGCAGTTCTCGACTGGTATGACGTTCATGCCCGACGATTGCCATGGCGGAGTTTGCCGGGCGAGCATCCAGATCCTTATCATGTCTGGCTCAGCGAAATTATGCTGCAGCAGACGACGGTTGTTACAGTCGGCCCCTATTTCAGGAAGTTCCTGGACAGCTGGCCGAGCGTGACCGACATGGCGGCGGCCCCTCTTGATGATATCCTTACCGCTTGGGCCGGGCTTGGCTATTATGCGCGGGCGCGCAATCTTCACAAATGCGCGATTACTGTTACGCGGGATTATGGCGGCGTCTTTCCGGGCGATGTGAACCGGCTTCTTTCGCTTCCCGGTATTGGATCCTATACAGCAGCGGCGATTGCGGCAATTGCCTTTGGCCAACCGGAAACGGTTGTTGACGGAAATATTGAACGCATTATTAGCCGTCTTTACCGAATTGATACTCCGTTGCCGAAGGCCAAGAAAGAAATCACAGAACTCGCCGCATCACTGACACCGCAGCAAAGGGCCGGGGACTATGCGCAAGCTTTGATGGATATAGGTGCGGGCATTTGTACATCGCGAAAGCCGAATTGTGCTGCCTGTCCGGTTTCGGGCAATTGCGCCGCTTTCGCCGCGGGCGATATGGAACGCTACCCAGTAAAAGCACCAAAGAAAGCCAAGCCGACACGTCGCGCGACTATCTTCTGGCTGCAACGACCGGACGGTCATGTCCTTATGCGCCGCCGCGCGGAAACGGGCTTGCTCGGTGGGATGATGGAGTTTCCCTCAACCGATTGGAGGGAAGAAACGATTGACGTCAAGTCTGCCATTGAGGGGTTCCTCCAGGGGCAGTTGCCGGGAATGATAAGTGACGTTTCTTCCTGGACGCTAGTCCGTCATACCTTTACTCATTTTCATCTGGAATTGCAGCCCGTGGCCGCACATCTTGCGAAGCCCGACAAACTTATATTAAAGGATGCCGTCTGGGTTAACCCCGATGAGTTTGACAATTATGCACTGCCGACGCTGATGAACAAGGTCGCAAGTGCCGTTCTTGGAACCTAGGTATGGCGGCCAAATATCTTAAAGGCCCGGGCTTACAAACTCTTCCTTGGACACCTGTCCGTCACTATTCTTGTCAAGCGCGTTGAAGCGTGAGGCGCCGGCAGCCAAGATCTCCTCCATCGTGACGACTGTATCCCCATCACTATCCATCTGACGATATTCGTCGGGAACCGGGACTTCGGAATAGGGAGGGGCGGTAACGGAGCGCAGCCCTTCCGCCTTCACATATTCCTCATACTCCACCTTGCCATCGGAGTTCAGGTCATATTCCTTGAATAGACGCGCTCGATAGGCTTGTGCCTCTTCCATTGAGATTGAACCGCTGGCATCACGGTCGATTCCAAGGAAGCGGGATTCCTCATATGAAAACGCCGGATTGGGCGAAAAGACGAGAACTCCGCCTAAGATAAGTGCCGCTGATATTGTCTTCATTGCGTCCCCTTATATGTTGCGGGGCGCAAAGCCCCTAGTTCATTTCTGCGCGAACCTGTTGACGAAGCACATCGATGGATACCGCGGTGCCCTCAACGTCAAAATGCCAGAAGGTCCATCCGTTGCAGCTGCTGGCGCCCTGTAGCTGAGCTCCGACCTTGTGGATTGACCCCGTAACATCGGAGGCAATGAGACTACCATCCGCGCGTACTCTTGCTTTATACCTTTTTCGCGAATCAAACAATAATTGTCCGGCGGATAGCAAACCGCGTTCAATCACGGAACCAAATGGAACTCGGGGTTCCTGACGTTTACTGCGGATAAATTCAAGGTCTTCTTCCGGGAGTTGCCGAACCTTGCGGATACGATCTAATGCTACGGCGATGTATTTTTCCTCTCTTTCAAGACCGATATAATGCCGACCGAGCTTTCGTGCAACTGCGCCTGTAGTGCCCGTGCCGAAGAATGGATCGAGTATAACGTCTCCCGGATTGGAGGCCGCCGTCAGGATCCGGTAAAGCAGGGCTTCGGGCTTTTGGGTCGTGTGGGCTTTTTCACCTTCCACTTTTAGCCTTTCGCCTCCGTTACAAATCGGTAGAAGCCAGTCTGAACGCATCTGAACATCGTCATTCATGACTTTAAGCGCATCATAGTTGAAGGTGAGGTTTCTCGCCTCCGATCCCTTGGAACACCAGATCAGAGTTTCATGGGCA
>JBBDJF010000007.1:0-7930 GCA_040880045.1 Sneathiella sp. | reverse complement strand
CTCCCCGTCCATGGCGATCGGCGCAAGGCGCAGGTCCAGCTCATAAGCCGCCGCGCGGATGCCGGGATAGCCGAACGCCTCCGTCGCCACCGTCTCTCCGGCTTTTGCGAGCGTCGCCATGGCGAGATAAAGCCCGGACTGGGCGCCCTGGGTGAGGATGATATGGTCGGTATCGACATAGTTGATCAGGGATGAAAGCCACTGCGCCGCCACGTCGCGGTCACTCGGTCGGCCGCGGCTGTCCGAATAGGAGAAATAGGTCTCCGGCTCGTTGCGTTTCAGAAGGCGCTGCGCCGCGTCACGCAGGCGATCTTCGGCCTCGATATGGAAGAAGCTGTTTTTCGACAAATCCGTGAGGCCGCTCACCCCCTCGTTCCAGCTTTCCTCGGGAAAAAAGGCGCCCCGGCCGATGGCGGCGGTATCGACGGGCGTGCCGTAAACGAACGTTCCCTGCCCGACCCGACCATAGCAATAACCGCGTCGCACCAGTTCCGCATAGGCACGGCTGGCGGTGCCGACGGAGCAGCCATATTCATAGGCGAGCTGGCGATGGGTCGGCAGCTTCCTCCCGGGCTCAAATTCGCCTTGCTTCACCATCTCGATAAAATGCGCGACGATTTCCTCGGATTTCTTCACGTCACCTCCCGATGATAAATCCCGAAATTTATATTGTCACAGTGACAATATAGCATTTGACGGGGACATTATTATAACAATATTGATACAATGTAAATTGTCTTAATGCCCTTTTGCAGCCAGCAGGACACCCAAATGGACTACGGAAAAATGGCTTTGATTGCCTTGTTTGCCATATCGATGGTCGGCTCTCCGGGTCCGGTAAACATGCTTCTGATGGCGTCCGGCGCGAACTTCGGTTACCGCCGGTCGTTTCCCTTCCTGATCGGGAGTATTTCGGGGTTCCTGCTGGTCTGCATTGCGACGGCGCTGGGGCTGGGCACGCTGTTCACGACATCCCCGGTCCTGCAGCTTGTCTTCCTCGGCGCCTCGCTTTTTTATATCCTGTATCTCGCCTGGCGGGTGGCGACCTCCAACCCGACCCTCGTGGAAAGTAACGACCAGCCCGGCTTCCTCGCCGGGGTTATTCTCCATCCGCTCAACCCGAAAGCCTGGGTGACCGTTGTCGCCGCCTATTCGCAGTTTATCTCGCCTGACGACAGTTATGTGACGCAAGCCGTTGTTATAATACTGATTTTCATGATTGTCAGCCTGCCGTTCAACTCGCTCTGGTGCTACGGGGGTGATGTCCTGCGGCGGCTGGTGACGTCAACGCGGATCATGCGGGCGATCAATATATCGCTGGCGGCGCTGATGCTGATCGCGGTTGGTTTTGCGCTGCTTCAGGCAGATGTGCTGAAACCCCTGCTCGCCGCCGTCCAGGCCTGAACGGGCCAGCTAGCTCGCTTCGGCAAGTCGCAGGGTCCGCTCCGGCGGGAAATGGATGGTGCAAACGGTCCCGACATCGACTTCGCTTTCCAGCGTAAAGGTCGCGCCGTGAACATCGGCGAGCATCTGCACCAGCGTCAGGCCAAGTCCCGTTCCCTCATTGTTACGGGCGTAGGAAGTCTGTACCTGGCCGAAGCGGTCAAGAACGCGCGGAATGTCATCCTCGGCAATGCCAATGCCCGTATCGGTAACGCGGAGATCAATCCCGTTATCATCGCGGATCACCACGGCGACGGTAATGGTGCCGCCTTTATTGGTGAATTTCACCGCGTTGGAGACGAGGTTGACGATGATCTGCTTGACCCGGGTTTCATCCCCGACGAAGACAGGCAGCTTGTCCGGCACCTCGGCAGCCAGCGCGACCCCGGCCTCCAGCGCACGGACGGAAAGCATCCGGAAACAGGACTGGATCACCGCCGAAAGATCGATTTTACGCTCGGACAGCTGAAGCTGCCCGGCCTCGAGCTTCGCAACGTCCAGAACGTCATTGATCAGGCCGAGAAGATGCCGCCCCGCCCCATGAATATCCGATGAATATTCCTTATAGTTCGGGTGGCCGAGACTGCCGAATGCCTCGGATGCCAGCAATTCGGAGAAGCCGATGATGGCATTGAGGGGTGTTCGGAGTTCATGGCTCATATTCGCAAGAAACTCTGACTTGGCGCGGTTGGCAAGCTCGGCCATTTCCTTGGCCTTGCGCAAATTGACCTCACCGCGGACACGGTCGTTCATATCCGTCAGCGTGCCTTCAAGATAAAGCAGATTCCCGTTGTCATCGAAGACGCCGTGGGCGTTGATGCCACCCCAGGTCATGGTGCCGTCCTTGCGCTTCCACTGATAGATTTCATCGATGAGATACTGCTTCTTGGAGAGCAGCATGAAATGCTTGAGGGCAATGTCCGGATTCTCATACACATCCGCCGCAAGCGTCGTTACCGACCTTTTCATATCCTCAGACGAGCTATAACCAAGGAAAGTGGCCAGCGCCGGGTTGACATCCAGCAGGCTGCCATCGGCATAAACCTGGAAAATACCTTCCGTCGCATTCTCATATATCCGCCGGTGCTTGAGCTCACTGCGTTCCAGCGCAATCTCGGAGGCGCGCCGGTTATAGATGTAATAAATCAATACACCGGCAAGTCCGGCCAGACCGAGCAGAACCAGCAGCACGGCATCACGAAAGACATCGACCTTGTTTGCCTGTTCCCGAAGCAGGCTGACGGCAGTTCCGTTTGACATGGCATTCAGGCTTTTGGCCTTGCTCAATGCATTCTCTGCCCGTCCGAGCGCCGTCGCGAGTACAACGTCGGATGTGGGCGGCAACCCGCCAATGCCATGTTCCATCCACTGCTGGACATCGTAGAGTGCCGGTCCCAGAACGCCGTAGATTGCCGCCGTGCCGATCAGGTTGTCAAATCCGTACTGGACGCGCTTCGTGTTCAGGAGAAAATGTAGCTCAGTCAGATCTTTCCGGACAAGATCGATCGCCTCCTCGCGCTCCGCTCCGGCTGTCTGCTGGGCAATTGTAATGCGGTGACCAATCTCATAAATGTCATAGAGAATTCCCGCCATCGCCTGCGAATCTTCCACCACCTTGAGCGGGATGGATTCTTCGATACTGGACAGCGTCACCTGGACATAGCGCACCGTACCGATAACGAACAGGGTGAGAAGCAGAATGGCAATAATATAGCGATTCTGCCGCTTCAGCAAATTGCTGAGTCTGCATTTCCGGGCGATACTGGATAGTTTTGTGGCGATCATCAGGACCGGATCAATTCGATTTATGGGAAGAGAGGCGCGGCATGACCTCGTCATAATACCGCTGTGCGCCCGGATGTAACGGCACACTCATCGAGGCAAAGGCCGACTTCAGATTGATCACGGCCAGCTTTGGATGAATGTTGAGTTTCCGGATACTCGGCAGGTTTTCCCAGAATTTCCTTGTAATCTGATACACTATCTCTTCGCCTTGATTTTTGTGCACAACCCAGAGCGCTGCCACCCCGAGCGTGCGGACCGCACCAATGCCGTCATAGCTGTCGGCAGGAATTGTCGTGTGTGAAAAGAAGGCATTATCCAGAGTCAAACGCGCCGCCACAGGCCCGTCAATCGGGATCAGCGTAACCAATCCCTCGGCGCTCAGCTCCGCGATTGCTACGGACGGGGCACCCGCCACAAAGAAGAACGCATCCAGTTCATCGGCGCGCATTTTTTTGACCGCATCCGCCGGTTTGACATATTGCGTCTTTAACTCACTCTCGTGGAGACCATAGGCTTTCAGGATAATCCGCGCATCCACAATGGTCCCGGATCCGGGATCATCCAGCGAAACACGGCGACCGCGCAGGTCGTTGATACGCTCGATACCCGAGCCCTTGCGCGCCACAAGGTGAATATCCTCGCGATACAGGCTGGCAATGGCCCGGAGGTCTTTAAACGGCTCACTGTCTTTGTAAATGCCAGTCCCGCTGTGGGCCCAGAAGGCGACATCGGACTGGGAAAATCCACTTTCGATACGGCCTTCCCGAATATCCTCGACATTGGCGACAGAACCATTGGCGGTCTGGGCGACAGCAAGAAGATTGGCGACCCCGCAGGGTACCGGCGCGCAATTTTCCGCGCCGGTGGGATTGGTGATGGCGCGGGCAATGCCATGGCCGACCGGGTAATAGGTGCCGCCGGTGCCGCCAGTGCCGATACGGAACAGGCTGGTTTCCGCCGCAATGGCCACGGAGGTGCTCCAGAGCGAGACTGCTGCCACAAAAAATCCCAGAAGGGTTAGTGAAAAGCTGATACGCATTATACTTTCCTTCTTATTCGGCAAGAATTTGTCCTTTTCCAGAGATGAGACAGCCGGTAAGATATTCATTCTGATTTTATACTTAACACAGCAGCGTTAATGAGCCGTAAACAACAACCGGTGGTGTCAGACCGGGAACCGAAGGGAAATCATGCAGGAAACATCCGCGAAATCGCCGGACGAGATCGAGTTTCTGAATAACGAGTATCTGCCGCGCCGTTCCGTGCCGGACGTGCAGGGATATTTCGATACTGCCGCCCTGCGCAGCGCCAGAGCGCGGGAGCGGCTGGCTGGCCATCTCGATATCGCCTATGGCGGCACAGCCCTGCAAAAGCTGGATATCTTTCCCGCGCCCCGGCCCGATGCGCCGGTTCTCGTCTTTATCCACGGCGGGTATTGGCGCGCCCTCGACAAGAGTTTCTACAGCGATATGGCGGAGCCCTTCGTGGCCGCCGGGGCAACGGTTATCCTGCCCAATTATGACCTTTGTCCGGCAGTGTCAATCCCCGTTATTGTGGCGCAGATGCAAAGGGCGCTAAAATGGATCCACGCTAATATCGGCGCGCATAATGGCGATCCGGAGAGGATCTATCTCTGCGGCCATTCCGCGGGCGGCCATCTCACCGGCATGATGATGGCGACGGACTGGACCGCGATGGGCCTTCCCGCCGACCTCCTGAAAGGCGCGGCGCCGCTCAGCGGTCTTTTCGATATCGAGCCGCACCGCCATACCGAGCTGCAGGTCGATATCCGCCTCAGCGAAAAAGACGCAGCGGCGAACAGCCCGCAACATCTCCCGCTTCAGGCGCACTGCCCGGTGATCTGCGCGGTCGGCGGCGGCGAAAGCGCGTCCTTCCACCGGCAATCGAGGGAATTCGCCGAAAAATGCCGCGCCGCCGGACTTCCGTGCGATTACCTTGAAACCGGCAATGACAACCATTTCGAGATCACCGAGCGGCTGCACAGGGCCGATGATCCGCTCACCCTTGCGCTTCTGAAACTGATGGGGCTCTGACCCCGGTCACAGAATAAGGAACAACGCCATGACAACGACCCCCTCTGATCCCCGCGAAAAGCTCTCCGCCCTCACCGACAAATTTGTCGCCGCCTTCAACCGGCAGGATATTGACGATGTGATGTCCTTCTTCGCCGACAATGCGGTATATCGCGACGCCTATGGCAAATCCCATGAGGGGCTCGACGCCATCCGCAAGGCGTTCGAGCCAGTGCTGAACGGCAAGCTTGGAAAAATCAACTTTGCGGCGGAGGATCGCTTCATCGATGCGGGCGCGGGCAAGGTGATGGACAGCTGGACCCTCCATATGCATATGGGCGAAGGCGCGGAGAAGGAGGCGAGCATGACCGGCCTCGACCTTCTCTATTTCGACGGCGGCAAGCTGGTCACAAAAACCACCTACCGGCGGGGCTGAGACATGGATATCACGCTCATACTGCTCTCGGTTTTCGGGATCTTCATTCCGGCACTGATGCTGCCGGGGCCGGATTTCATCGGCGTTGTCCGCTCCTCGATGACCGGGGGGACGCGCGCCGGGCTGCTCACCACCCTCGGTGTTTCGCTCGGGCTGCTGATGTATGCGAGCCTCAGCCTGCTCGGACTCTCGGCCATCCTGGTGCAGTATGAATGGCTCGCCTGGGCAGTGAGAGTCGCGGGCGCGGGCTATCTCATCTATCTCGGCATCCGGCTGCTGCTCGCAAAACCGGCCACAGTGGCAATTGACCCGGCGGCGCAGAAACCGGCGCGCAACGCGCTGTTGTTCGGCTTTATGGTCACCCTCACCAATCCCAAGGCCATGGTGCTGTTTACCAGCGTCTTCGCCACCGCCGTCACCGCCGAGACGCCGGGCTGGCTCCTCCTCCTGATGATCGCGCTGGTGTTCGCCAGCTCCCTCCTCTGGTACACGATCATCAGCCTGTTCATGTCGAGCCGCCCGGTCATGACGCGCTTCGCCAGCGCCCGCCACTGGATCGAGCGCGCCGCGGGGGCCTGCTTTATCGCCATCGGCGGCAAGCTGCTGAGCGATGCGCGCAATCCCCTGAGCCCGTAACCATGATATTGCGGCCCGAACGACCGAACGACCGGGAGGCAATCCGCGACGTTGTGATTGCCGCCTTCGGCCAGACGGAGGAGGCCGATCTGGTCGATGCCCTTCGCACGGGCAAGGATCTGACCCTCTCCCTCGTGGCGGAGGAAAAAGGCGAAATCCTCGGACATATCGCGCTCTCACGCCTCAAATCCCCGGCGAAATCCGTCGCCCTCGCCCCCGTCTCCGTCCGCCCCGACCGGCAGGGCGACAGTATCAGCGGCAGGCTGATCGTCGGGGCCATCGCCCGCGCCAGAGCCGCCGGCGAAGCCCTCCTCTTCGTCCTCGGCGACCCCGCCTACTACAGCCGCTTCGGATTTTCACTGGAGACCGCCGCGCCGTATGAGTGCGACTACGCCGGGGAGTATTTTATGGCACTGGAGCTTGGGAAAGGAAAAGTGGCGGTTGCGCCGGTTGTCTATGCGGACGCGTTTGGGGGATTGGGATAAATGTTGGGTGAGCTTTCTTTTTTTACCATTGGGACAAACTGCTCTTCGATGCGTGCAGCCCGCTCAGCCCATGATTTCTCCTAAGTCTCAAGGAATAAAAAACAGGGCTTTTACACCCTGTTTTCTATAAATTATGATTTATTTATTTTGATTTTTTTGCGCCTGATTTTCGCGTTCTTCACGTTGTTTGCGCTCAACATTTTCGCGGTCTTTCGGTTGCATATTTTCAGCTTCATTACCAGACTTTAGTGCATTATCTTTTTGCGGGTTTGTGTTTGGATTCGACATAATAAGCTCCGTCAAGAGTATGTGTCTACGGTATTGTAGACCCAAGACGAATGCTTCACAGCGTAATAGGTTCCTTAAATACTAACATAATATTCTGTCCCCTCATCAACCCTGCGAAACTGGACTCAATTGTGAAACCAAACTATTTTACATCATCAGAGGCCTTATGGCGCTTCATACACACTGAAAAGGTTATATAAGCCTCTCATCCCACCCTCTTCAACTGCCGATCATGCACTCTCGCCAGCAGCAATAGCGCCAATATCGCACCCAATAGCGCCAGCGCCATGTCGCTCTGGGTGTCCCAGATATCGCCCTGGGTGGCGAGGAAGTCGTCGGCGGCGGTGCCGGTGAGGAGGGCGACCGCCCATTCGATCAGCTCATAGAAGGCGCTGAAGGCGAGGCAGATGGAGACGATGATGAAATTCCGCCATCCGGGGAGCGTCACAACCTCCAGCCGGATCAGGATTTCACGGGCGATAATCGCCGGAACGAAGCCCTGCGCCAGATGGCCGACGCGGTCGTAATGGTTCCGCTCAAAGCCAAACCATGGCTTGATGGTGTCGAACAGCGGCACCTCGGCATAGGTGTAATGCCCGCCGATCATCAGGATCACGCAATGGATGAGAATGAGGGTGTAAAGCAGCGGCGTTAAAGGGAATTTCCGGTAAGTCGCAATGAGAATAACGAGGCCGATGAGGGCCGGGCCAACCTCCAGTATCCAGATAAAATAGCCCTTGGGCTCGATTGCCGACCAGATCAGCACGGCGAAATAAATGCCCAGCCAGATCGCTTTCCACATGCCTTGCCTCCCCAAGATACCC
>JBBDJF010000006.1:0-8510 GCA_040880045.1 Sneathiella sp. | reverse complement strand
CCGGGCGATGCCGAGGAAATCGATTCCGGGATGCTTATAATAGTTCTGGTCCTCCGCCGCGATGAATGCCTGCTTGACGAAATCGGGGATCGTCTCGATCGGGACAAACAGGCGGCGCTGATGCGCATATTCCGCAATAAGGCTGCCATCGCCGGCATGGACACGGGTCATCACCGGCGGCTCATACCTGGCGAGCTGGTCATACTCGGGCAATCCCTTGCCGAAATGATACAGGCCGTAGCCGACCGCGCCCGCCGCAATGACGCCGAAGAAAATCAGCAGGCTGAAACCCAGGAAAAGAAATTTTGCGAAACGCGACATAGGTTACTTATTCTCAAAATACATGATCAAACTGTAAATATAGAACAGATTTGGCTTTTTTCAGGCAGAAATAACCGTTTCCCTGAAAATCTGTCATTTTATGGCTGTTATCTTACGGATCAATTGTTTCAAAATACTTTTCAACCGCATTGGCAATCGCCTGTGCAAGCCGTTGCTGGCCCCCGTCTGATTTCAGGATCTTTTCATCTTCGCGGTTGGAAAGATAGCCAAGCTCCACCAGAACCGAGGGCACATCAGGCGCCTTCAGCACCCTGAACCCGGCGAAGCGATGGGAACGACCGCGCGTCTTCATGCCGGATTTGGCAATCTCCGGCGTCACCATCTCGGCGAATTTGACCGAGAAATTCTTGGTTTCGCGCTGCGCGAGATCAATCAGGATGCCCTGTACCGTATCGTCCTGGACGCTGAGATCAACCCCGCCGATCAAGTCGGACTTATTCTCGCTTTTCGCCAGTTCCGCCGCCTCGTCATCGGAGGCATTCTCGGAGAGGGTATAAACCGCTGCCCCCCGGAAATTGGCGCGGGCAATGGAATCCGCGTGAATGGAAATAAACAGATCCGCCTTCGCCTGCCGTCCGAATGTCACCCGTTCGCGCAGGCTCAGAAAGATATCGTCATCGCGGGTCAGGAGGGGATTGTACTTGCTGTTCTTCGACAGAATGTCACGAATTCTTTTGGAGACCGCAAGGGTGATCTTTTTCTCATACACGCCACTCTTGCCGATGGCACCGGGATCGATGCCGCCATGGCCCGCATCGATGACAACCGTGTATTTCCGGCTGGGAGCCGGTGGTTCGGGTGCCACCAGGGCGATGTTTTTCTCCGGCTCCCGGTTGCGACGCTCCGCCAGCGCCGCCCGGAAGCTCGCCTCGTCGGTTTTCTGGATATCGATGAAAAAGCGGTAGGGCTTGCCCGATGACGGCGGCAGGATCACGGTACGCAGAATTTTGACCGGCCCCTCGACATCGAGCACAACGCGCGAGGTGTCCGCCTTGAACAGCCCGAATCGATAATTCTGGACAATCCCCTTGTTGCGGCTGTCCGCGTCATCCGCACGCCAGGCGAGTTCCGGCATGTCGATGACGATACGATAGGGATCGGCGAGAAGGAAAACGTCGTAGCGGGGCTCGGCGCTCATCTCCATGACGAAGCGCGTCTTGTTCTCATGCTGGCCCAGACGAACGGAGGTTACATCGATCACCGGCGCCGCCCCGGCCACTCCCGGAAGAGTGTTTCCTGCGATTATCAGGAAGGCCGTCAAGGCACAACGGAAAAAGCGATTGAACATATCCATATCCGGACTACAAAAAATTTTGCGCGTGAGACTGCTGCCAATCCCCCGCGCGACGGTCGACCTGCCCTAAATTAGCTAATCCTTGCCCTGTAATCAATCCGTGCAATTCCTTTATCGAGAATAAATTCATTCCATGCTCATTATTCACTTGGTATGTCAGACATTATGGCGTTATTATTCTTCGGTGAGTTCCTGTGGTCAGTTCCTTGCTCATATATATGAGATAGGGCGGCGCCGTTTCCGACAGCTTTTGCAGGCATTGAGTATTTTTCAATCCCCGGAGCGTCTGGTAGCAGCGCTTAAGACAATGCAGTGAAAAAAGTTGAAACAGAAATCGTATCTTCCTTCAATGTCGAAGGCAGGTTCCGGCAGCCAAAAGTTCAAACCGGTTTTATGCCGGTTTGAGAACCGTTTTATCAATTAGAACGGGAAGCGCCGACCGATTTCCACAGAAATAGGTTGATATCCTTTTGCTCATAAAGAGGATACGCAGCCACGGAGCTAACATATGGCTACGCGTATGCTGATCGACGCGTCTCATGATGAGGAGACACGCGTCGTTATCGTCAGGGGTACCCGTCTGGAAGAATTCGATTACGAGACGGCGACCAGAAAACAACTCAAAGGCAATATCTATCTCGCAAAAGTAACCCGGGTCGAACCCTCCCTTCAGGCGGCTTTTGTGGAATATGGCGGCAATCGCCATGGCTTTCTCCCCTTCAATGAAATTCATCCCGATTATTACCAGGTGCCGATCTCGGACCGTGAAGTCCTGATCGAGCAGGAAGCCGCGGCGGAACGCGAGGCGAGCGATCGTGAAGACGCGGCGCTTGACGAGAAGACGGTGAAGGACGCGAAAGCGTCGAGGCAGGATGACGGTGATCCCGAAATCATGGCGGACTCTGACGCTTCCCAGGCGGATGACGATGAAGAGGGTATTATCGATGATGCCGACGATACCATCGGCGGCCTGGAGGTTGTCGATACCGGAGACGATGATTTCGTTGAGAATCTCGGCGGTGAGGATGATGTGGACGATCGTCGCGCACCCCCATCCCGTCGTCATTACAAGATCCAGGAAGTGATCAAGCGACGGCAGATCCTGCTGGTGCAGGTGGTCAAGGAAGAGCGTGGCAACAAGGGCGCGGCGCTGACGACCTATATCTCGCTTCCGGGCCGCTATAGCGTGCTGATGCCGAATACGGGTCGCGGCGGTGGAATCAGCCGCAAGATCAGCAACCCGGCCGATCGCAAGCGCCTGAAGAAAATCGCCAACGAGCTGGAGGTGCCGGACGGGATCGGTGTGATCATCCGCACGGCGGGCCTCAGCCGGACCAAGGTAGAGATCAAGCGCGACTATGAATTCCTGATGCGCCTGTGGGATGATATCCGCGAACTGACGCTCAAATCCATCGCCCCTTATTGCGTCTATGAAGAGGCGAACCTGATCAAGCGCTGCATCCGCGACCTCTATAACAAGGAAGTCAGCGAAGTGCTGGTCGAGGGCGATAACGGCTACAAGGTGGCGAAGGATTTCATGCGCAAGCTGATGCCGAGCCATGCGAAAAAGGTCCAGCCATACAAGGACAAGATTCCCCTCTTCCACCGGTTCCAGGTCGAGCAGCAGTTTGCCTCGATGTATAACCCCGAAGTGCAGCTGAAATCCGGCGGCTATATCGTCATCAACCCGACCGAGGCGCTTGTCTCCATCGATGTCAACTCCGGCAAGGCGACGCGGGAGCGGAATGTCGAGGACACGGCGACAAAGACAAATCTTGAAGCGGCCGAAGAGATTGCCCGGCAACTGCGCCTGCGCGATCTGGCGGGCCTGATCGTCATCGACTTTATCGACATGGACGACAACCGCAATAACCGCGCGGTGGAACGGCGGATGAAGGATTGCCTGAAATCCGATCGCGCCCGCATCCAGGTGGGCCGGATCAGCCCCTTCGGTCTGATGGAAATGTCGCGTCAGCGCCTGCGGCCGAGCTTTCTGGAAACCAGCACCAATATCTGCCATACCTGTGGCGGATCGGGTTTTGTCCGCTCGATTGAGTCGACGGCCCTGCTGATTATCCGCACGCTGGAAGAGGAAGGCGTGCGTGAACGCGTCGCCAAGGTCACGGTGAAGGTCCATACGGATGTGGCGATTTACCTCCTCAACCAGAAACGCGCCGTCATTCAGGAGCTTGAAAATCTCTATGGCATGACGATCCTGATCCTCGCGGATCCGGTCGCGAACCTCAATGATCATGAGATCGAGCGGGAAAAAGGCAAGCCGGGCGACCTGACGCCGATCACCCGCGATATCACCTCCGTCTATCAGCCGAATGCAGATGTGGACGTCGATGATGATGACGATGATGAGGAGGAAGATGACGAAAATAAGCCCGCCGCAAGCGGGTCCGATGATGAGGACGGCACGGCCCCCAAACGGCGTCGGCGTCGGCGTCGGCGGAAACCGCGCGATGAGAATGCGAAGCAGCAGGACGCCGGTTCCGAGGACCAGCCCGCTGAGACGCGTGATACTGACGGAGACGACGACAACAGCGACGGCGGTGAGCCCAAGCGGCGGCGGCGCGGCAAGCGCGGCGGCCGGCGGAGGTCCCGCAATGCGTCGCCGGACGATCAGCAGACGCCTGAAGGTGAGTCTGGTCAGGACAATGAAAACCCTGAAAGCCCCGAAAGTCCGGATGTCGTTGTTATCCCGATCACGGTAACGGGCGATGAGACGCGCGATACGGCCAATGTCGCCGAAAAAGCCGATGTTGTGGAAGAGGTTGCGGAGAAGAAGCCGCGCCGTTCCCGCCGCAAACCGAAGACCGATGACGCGGAAACCGCATCGGACGCACCGGTTGAAGCTGAGGCCGATACGGCGGTTGAAGCAGAGTCTGAAGAAAAGCCCAAACCCCGCCGTCGCCGAGCCCCTAAAAAGGTCGAGGAAGCGAAGGAAGCGGAAGCCCCGACCCCGGTCGAGGCAGCCGCAACACCAAAAGCGGATACAAAGCCGGAAGCAGCGGAAGCCAAAGAAAAGCCCGTCTCCGTTACTCTCGTCACCGATGAGAATACCGAGAATGCCGAGGAAGTCACGGTTGAGAAAAAGCCGAAGCGCAGCGGCTGGTGGCGGCGCGGCTAGACCTTCAATGTAGGAATAACTGAAAAGGGAGCTTAACGGCTCCCTTTTTTGAAGGCTGACCAGTCTTTCAAACGCTCGATGGCCGCTTCGATTGTCGCGGTTGATCCGGCGAAGGAAAAGCGCACATAGCTGTTTCCCCGATGCGGATCGAAATCAAGGCCGGGGGTTGTGGCAACACCCGTCTCCCGCAGCATCCGGCGGCAAAACTCCACGGCGTCATTGGTGAAATCCCGCACATCCGCATAGATGTAAAAGGCGCCCTCGGCGGCGGCGAGCCGGTCAAGGCCGAGCTTCGGCAGCTCTTTGAGGAGAATATCGCGGTTGCGGGCATAGACCTTCACATTTGCTTCCATCTCCGCCATGTCGTCGAAGGCAGCAATGGCGGCATACTGGCTGAGCGCGGGCGGCGAGATGAACAGATTCTGCGCGATTCTCTCGATCATGCCGATCATATTCTCCGGCACCACCATCCAGCCGAGCCGCCATCCGGTCATGCAGAAGAATTTCGAAAAGGAATTGATGACAATCGCCTCGTCCGTCAGTTCGAGCGCCGTCGTCGCTGGTTCATCATAGCAGATGCCGTGATAGATCTCGTCCGAGATAAACTGCATCCCGCGCGCCTTGCAATAGTCGACCAGGGCGGCCATTTCATCCCGTTTTATCATGGTTCCGGTCGGGTTTGACGGGCTGGCGACCAGAAGGCCATCGAGTGGCCCGTCCAGCGTATCGAGGAGTTCCGGCGTCGGCTGGAAGTTCGTCTCCGCATGGCAGGGCAAGCCCACCGGGTCCAGGTCAAGGGAAGTCAGGATATTCCGGTAGGCGGGATAGCCGGGCTCGGCGAGGACAACCCGCGCGCCCTTCGCGAAGGCCGCCAGGAATGTCAGCAGGAATCCGCCCGACGACCCGGTGGTGACGACAACCCGCTCGGGTGACACCTCGACCCCATAAAAGTCGCGGTAATGTTTCGCGATGGCGGCGCGCAAGGGGGGAATGCCAAGGGCGTCGGTATAACCGATCTGCCGGGTATCGAGGGCCACCTTCGCCGCCGCAATCACCTTCGTCGGCGCCGGTGTGCCGGGCTGGCCGACCTCCATATGAAAGACCGCCTCGCCCGCCTGCTCCCGCAGGTTCGCGGCTTTCAGGACTTCCATGGCGATAAAGGGGCTGATATCCCGGCCCGTAGAATTGGTCATGCTGGCTCCTGTTCTTGCCGCGGCGTATCAGTTTTCAACCAGGGACAGGCCATATCCGCGCGGATCATGGCGGGAAATGCAGTTCGGTACCTTTCCGTCCCGGCAATAGAGGGCGTTGACGGCGGCCAGCCGGTCAACCTCGACCATCACCGGGAAATCTCTGCTCAGGCTGCTCGCTGTTTCAGCCTCCAGAGAGGATTCATAGAGCAGCGGCAGGCCAGGGCCCATGGTGAACAGCCGGGGCGCATCCATGGCCGGATCAAGGTTGTTTCCCTTGGCAAACACATTGAGCGCGGTTGTGACCGAAGCGACGGTTGCCGCTGCGCCGCCAGTGGCCGCGCTTGCGTAATAGAAATCCTTGTTCGGTATATTGACGACCAGCATGGGAGAGGTGAAGAATTCACGGTCTTCCGGCGGCAGGTTGCCCGCCATGATGATGCCGGTTATCTCTCCCATCTGGCCGGAACCGAAAGGATAGCCGAGACCAACGACACAGGCGACGGCGCTGCCCCGGTTATCGGTGGTGACGAAGGAGGTCGTGCCATGGCTGATAAAGGGAGAAATGCCGGTCATTTCGGAGAAAACGCGCGCCGTGGCCTTTGCAATCTCGGTTTGCGGTACGGCAACATCAACGCCCAGTATCCCCTTGCCGTCATAGAGAATTTCCCAGAGCTTGCGATAGAGGTCACCCGACGCGGTGGTGGAGACGCCGACCATGTTGTTATCAACACGGAAGCTCGATGCCTCCTGCCAGACGGGCGTGTAATTGATCATGTCGGAGATGGTGATCTTGCCGCCGGCGTTGCTGGCATCTTCGATGAAGGTGCGGGCCCAGGTGCCGCTGTAGAAGGCCGCTCCGCCTTCGGAGCGAAGCACTGACAGCAGGCTGGCGAGCCGGATCTGACGAATTTTTGACCCCTCTGCCACAAACTCACCTTGTTTATCCGTGAAAATGCTCTGGAGGTTATAGTCGAGGATGAATTGATCCTTGTTCAGGACCATCGCCATATGCTGGGCGCGCGATAGCGGTTCGCCGAAATTGGCGATCTTTTCGGCCGGTGACAGAAGCGTCGACCATTGAAGGCGGCCATATCGCGCCTGGAGTGCCGCCATGCCGCGCATGTTGCCCGGAATGGCGATGGCACCACCCGCTGCAGGAGCTTTGTTGAAGAATTGCAGATTCTCGAGCTTATTGGTCTCGTTGTCATAGACGATGCATTCCCCGCCACCACCGAGGGAGGCCGCGATCGGATAGGTCGCCGCAAGGGTGAAGTAAAGCGCCGTCGCCGCGTCCGCCGCCGTGCCACCGGCAGAGAGGATATCCTCGGCGATCAGGGTTGCCCGCGGCTCATCGGAGGCTGCACCGCCCAGCGCGCCTTCCACATTGCCGACTTCGCCAACGGGAATACTGGGGCCGCCGCAGGCATTCAGGGCGAGCGGCGCCACAACGCAAAGCGATATCAGTCGAACCATCCATTGACGGGAGCGCATTGAGTTCCTAGTTTTAGAGATTGGTAGAAGGATGTTTTTCTTGATCAAATGCATATTATCGCCGGTTTCCATATTTCTGGTCCTGTTTCTGTCCCTTGAAGGGGCCAGTGCCAAACAGACGGGCCCCTCTTTCATCCGTGACGCCGAAATTGAACATACCCTTCGTGCTTACGCAAGGCCTCTGTTCAAGGCAGCGGGGCTGAACAGCGCAGATGTGCAGATTTATATCATCAATAGCGGCGACCTGAACGCTTTTGTCGCCGGCGGGCAGAGATTATTCCTGTTTCGTGGCCTGCTGGAGCGGGTGGAGACACCGGGACAGCTGAAAGGCGTGATAGCCCATGAAACGGGCCATATCGCGGGCGGGCATCTTGCGCGCACGCAGGACGCCCTTGCCAATGCGAACATCAAGAGCATCGTTGGCATGCTGCTCGGTGTTGTCGCGGCGGCGGCGGGTGGCGGCGAGGCCGGGGCGGCAGTGGCGATCGGGTCGGGCGATGCGGCAACGAAATCCTTCCTGCAATACAGCCGGACACAGGAATCCTCCGCCGACCAGGCGGCCATCACCTATCTGGATCGTACCGGCCAGTCAGGCCGGGGCATGGGCGAGTTCCTGGAAATTATCGGTCAGGGTGAGTATCAGCCGCAAAACACCATTTCCTCCTACTACCGGAGCCATCCGGTCAGCAGTGAACGTGTCTCGGCTCTCAGCCAGCGGATTGCCGCCTCCCCCTACAAGGACGTGCCGCCATCCGAGGAGGATGTGACGGCGCTCAAGCGCATGCAGGCGAAGCTGTTCGGCTTTACCCGACCGCTTCCCAAGACCCTCGCCAAATATCCGCTGAGCGATACCAGCCTTGAGGCGCGCTATGCCCGCGCCATCGGCTATTTCCGATACCCGGATCTTGACAAGGCGCTCGCAGAAATCAACAGCCTGATCGCGGAGCATCCGACGGATCCGTATTTTCATGAGCTGAAGGGCCAGGCGCTGTATGAGAATGGCAATATTTATGATGCCCTGCCCTCGCTTGAAACGGCGGTCGACCTCGCCCCC
>JBBDJF010000005.1:0-8618 GCA_040880045.1 Sneathiella sp. | reverse complement strand
AGGAACGGGGCTCGAACCCGCGACCTCCTGAGTCACAGTCAGGCGCTCTAACCAACTGAGCTACGCTCGCCGCAGGAGCCGCCTTGTTTAGCGATCCTATCGAGACCGGTCAAGAAAACTTTAGCCTGCCGGGTTAAAAAAATCAGCAAGTTTTTCAATCGCCGCTTCCAGCACTTCGGTCTTTTTACAAAAGCAGAAGCGGGCGAAATTATCGCGCGCGCCTGCGGACTGATAAAAGGCGCTGAACGGGACGGCGGCAACCCCGGCTTCCGCCGTGATCAGTCGGCAGAATTCCTCATCCGTGCCGTCAAAGCCGATTGAATTGATATCCGCATTGATGAAATAGGTGCCATCGCACTCCGCTGTCGTGAAGCCGATACGATTGAGACCATCGCGGAAAATGTCCCGCTTCGACTGCATCGACGACCTCAAGTCGTCATAGAAATCATTGTCCTTCGCCAACCCGTAGGCGACCGCCTTTTGCAGATTTGGTGCCGTGGTGAAGGTGAGAAACTGGTGCGCCTTGGCGATGCGGGCGGTCAATTCCGCCGCTGCAGTAAGATAGCCGACTTTCCAGCCAGTCAGCGAAAATGTCTTGCCCGCAGAAGCGATACGCGCCGTCCTCTTCCCCATGCCCGGCAGGGTCATGAGTGACAGATGCTTCTTGTCGCCGAAAATAATATGCTCATAGACTTCATCACAGATGGCGTAGGTGTCATGCCTGATAGCCAGCTCCGCGATCAGTTCCAGCTCCTCGCGGGAAAAGACCTTGCCCGTCGGGTTCATCGGGCTGTTCATCAGGATCAGCTTCGTTTTGTCACTGAAAGCGGAGCGGAGCTTGTCCGGATCGATTTCCCAGTTCGGCGGATCAAGCCGGACGAATTTCGGTATGCCGCCCGCGAGCTTGATCATCGGCAGGTAACAATCATAAAGCGGCTCAAACAGCACCACCTCATCACCCGGATTGATCAGCCCGAGCATGCTGGCCGCCAGCGCCTCTGTCGCGCCGGAAGTGACCAGTACATCGGTCTGCCAGTTTACGCTGAGACCATAAAACCGGGCGTCATGCGCGGCCACCGCCTGGCGGAGTTCCGGGATACCCATCATCGGCGGATACTGGTTCGGCCCCTCCTCCACTGCCTTGGCGGCGGCATGCCGAATATCCGCCGGGCCGTCCTCATCGGGAAATCCCTGCCCCAGGTTGATCGCTTTATGCTCGATTGCAAGCTTGGACATAACCTCGAATATCGTCGTCCCGAAGGCGCCGAGCACATCACTGGTATTTTTCACGTGAATTCCTGTCAGATATATTGATTTACCCGACAGGTTATGCGCGGATTTATCAGGATTTCAAGCGAAACCATGCCTCGGCGGGCTGTTTCTGCCGGAGGAACCCCATAGGAAAAAGATTATTTTCCGATCCGGCTCAGTCTTCCCGGTCGAGCTCAATCACTTCCAGTGTTTTTTCATCCAGTTTCAGGTCCCAGCGGGAACCATCTTCCTTGCGGGCGTCATCCACTTCCCAGTAAGTGTCATCGTCATCAATCTCGATCTCCTCCCAACTGACATACCCGAGACTTTTAAGCTGGGCGGACAATGCCGCCATTTCATCGGCGTTCGGATTGCGGTCCGCCAGGGCCGGGTTACTCAATGACAGGCTCGCAATAATGAAAAACAACGTTGACACAAGGAACTTCATGGCACTTCCAATCTGTATAAAATCCAGTTAATTAGTTTCAAAAATTCTATATGGTATCGCATACTCGACATTTGAATATCCTGAACAATTTAATGCAGACAGGAATAAATAATGGCTATTTCGGCGAAGATGGCACGCCTTGGAACGGAAACCGCCTTCGATGTGCTGGCGCGCGCCAATGCGTTGGCGGCCGATGGTATGGACGTGATCAATCTCGGCATCGGACAGCCGGATTTCCCCACACCGGAGAATATCGTCGAGGCGGCGGTCAAGGCGCTTCGAAACGGCGCCCATGGCTATACAGCCGCCAACGGCATCCCGGAACTACGCGAGTCTGTGGCCGAGGATATCGCCAGATATCGCGGCGTCACCGTAAACCCGGATCATATTATCGTCGTTCCCGGCGGCAAGGTCACCATGGCCTTCGCGATCGAGATGTTCGGCGAAAACGGCGCGGAAATCATGTATCCGAATCCCGGCTTCCCGATCTATGAAAGCATGATCCGCTTTACCGGCGCGACCCCCGTCCCTATTCGCCTGATCGAGGAAAACGGCTTCTCTTTCGATGCGGCAACCGTGCTTTCCCGGATAACTGATCGGACAAGGCTGATCATTCTCAATACGCCTGCCAATCCGACCGGCGGGGTCGTTCCCGCGGCAGAACTTGAAAAACTCGCCGATGGTCTTAAGGAACACCCTGAAGTCTATGTTTTATCAGATGAAATATATAGCCGCATGACTTACGATGGCGAAGGCCATTGCAGCATGTTGCGGTTCCCCGCCCTGCGCGACCGGCTGATCGTTCTTGATGGCTGGTCGAAAACATATGCCATGACGGGGTGGCGTATGGGGTGGGGCTTGTGGCCGGAGAATCTTGTCCCCCATGCCCAGCGGCTCTGCGTGAACTTCCATTCCTGCGTCAATGCCGCCGCGCAATTTGCGGGGATCGAGGCTCTGAAAGGCGATCAAGCACCCGTCGATCTGATGATGGAGGCGTTCGATGAGCGCCGTGCTCTGATCCACGCGCGGTTGAATGCCGCGCCGGGTGTGCGTTGCGTAATGCCGAAAGGCGCCTTTTATGCCTTTCCAAATATTTCGGGCACGGGCCTGACGGCAAAGGAGATGCAGGACCGGCTGCTCGCCGAAAAAGGCGTGGCGGTGATCGCCGGAACCAGCTTCGGTGCGGAAGGAGAAGGCTATGTCCGGTTTTCCTATGCCAATTCACTGGAAAATATCGAACGGGCGATGGATCGCTTCGATGACTTTCTGGGAGGACTGTAAACCGATGGACGAAAAGCGCCTTATCGACCTGGAACTGAAATTCACGGAGCAGGAGCAAACCATAAGCGAACTGAGTGATATGGTGAACCGGCAATGGCAGGAAATTGAACGCCTCAAGCGAAAGCTCGTCTCCACCCATGACCGCATCCTGTCCCTTGAAGATACCCTGCCCGCCTCACCGGACGCAGAGAAGCCACCGCATTATTGAAAATCGGTGACCATGTTCGGGCATTGCTTGCATTTTCGCCCGGCGGGCACTAAAACCGCTCCTTATCCATAACTGAGGATTAGCATGACCGACGAGCGCGATATTTCCGACAATGCCAAAACCAATGCCGAGGAAGACCCGGTCATCGGCTATATTCTCCGCGCTGTAAGCGCGGGGAAAGATGTTGCCCCTCAGGAAATTGCCGCCGCCATCGCCGCCGACCGTGTCAAGCCAACCGCCCCCAAGGATGTCTGGCGGAAATATATGACAGCGGTGCGCCAGCAGGCCATTCACCTTGCCCGCGATGGCCGTCTTCACATTATCCGCAAGGGGGAAATCGCAGACCCGAATGACTTCAAGGGGCTCTATAAACTGCGTAAGGCATCAACTGATTAATTTTTAATCATTTGCCTGTTTTTTAAGCGCCTATTTTTTGACCATGCTGCCCTCGATTGGTCCGGCTTTTCCGAAAACCGCAGTTTCTTGAGACTCCGTACAGCTTTAAAATTACTTCCCAATTCTGGCACGCCTCATGCTATAGAAAGGGCGAAGACACCTTGGACGATCTGACATCTAAATTTAGTTGAGACCTGCCTTATGAAAAAAATCGAAGCGATTATCAAACCGTTCAAACTTGATGAAGTGAAGGAAGCCCTTCACGAAGTCGGGCTACAGGGCATCACTGTTACCGAAGCGAAGGGTTTCGGCCGCCAGAAGGGCCACACGGAACTTTATCGCGGTGCGGAATATGTGGTGGATTTTCTGCCCAAGGTGAAAATAGAGATTGTCCTGGAAGATTCGCTGGTTGAAAGAGCGCTGGAAGCCATTCAACAGGCCGCCAGGACCGGACGGATCGGGGACGGAAAGATTTTCGTCTCCACCGTCGAAGAAGTCATTCGTATCCGGACGGGCGAGAAAGGCCCTGAAGCGATCTGAATTTTACGCACGCCCGGTGAACGGGCGGCAGAACAAACCACCCCGTGAACAGTTAAACAGAGAGACGTTATAATGGCTGCTGATATTCTTAAAATGATCAAGGAAAATGAAGTCGAATATGTAGATCTTCGTTTTACCGACCCGAAAGGTAAATGGCAGCATCTCGCCATGCATGTGGATGTTGTCGACGAAGATATGTTCGAAGATGGTGTGATGTTTGACGGCTCGTCCATCACCGGCTGGAAAGCCATCAATGAATCAGACATGACCCTGATGCCGGACAATTCGACGGCGGTCATGGATCCGTTTGCGGCCCGTCCGACGCTGATCGTCTTCTGCGATATTCTCGATCCGATGAGCGGTGAAAGCTACGAACGCGATCCCCGCTCCGTTGCGAAAAAGGCCGAGGCCTATCTTGCCAGCACCGGCATTGGCGACACTGCCTATTTCGGCCCGGAAGCCGAATTCTTCATGTTTGATGATGTTCGCTTCTCAACCGGCAGCCATCACACCTTCTACAAACTCGGCGATATTGAAGCGCCGAACATGTCAGCAGAAGAAATTGAAGGCGGCAACAGCGGCCATCGTCCGCGCGTCAAGGGCGGTTATTTCCCGGTACAGCCTGTCGATAGCGGCGCCGATATCCGAAGTGAAATGGTTTCCGTCTGCAAGGAAATCGGCATTTCCGTTGAAAAGCACCATCATGAAGTGGCTCCGAGCCAGCATGAACTTGGTATGAAGTTCAGCACCCTCGTCGGCGCAGCAGACGAAATCCAGAAGCAGAAATATGTCGTTCATAACGTCGCCCACGCCTATGGCAAGACGGTTACCTTCATGCCAAAGCCGGTTTCCGGCGATAACGGGTCCGGCATGCACACCCATATGTCAATCTGGAAGGGCGGCAAGCCAGCCTTTGCCGGATCGGGCTATGCGGACCTTTCCGAAACGGCGCTTTTCTACATTGGTGGCGTGATCAAGCATGCCAAGGCACTCAACGCGTTCACCAATGCAAGCACCAACTCCTACAAGCGTCTGATCCCGGGTTTCGAGGCACCGGTCCTGCTCGCCTATTCCGCGCGCAACCGCTCCGCCTCCTGCCGTATCCCCTACTCCCCGAGCCCGAACGGCAAACGCGTTGAAGTGCGCTTCCCGGACTGCACGGCGAACCCTTACCTGGCTTTCGCAGCGATGATGATGGCGGGCCTCGACGGTATCCAGAACAAGATCCATCCGGGTGATGCCATGGACAAGGATCTCTATGACCTGCCGCCGGAAGAACTGAAAGATATCCCGACAGTTTGCGGCTCCCTCCGCGAGGCTCTCGAAGCCCTCGATGCCGACCGCGAGTTCCTGAAAAAGGGTGGTGTCTTCACGGATGACATGCTCGATGGATATATCGCGATGAAATGGGAAGACGTGTTCAGGTTTGAACATGCGCCGCATCCGATCGAATACGATATGTATTACAGCGTCTGATCCCGCTTCAGGCAAAGAAAGGCCGCTGGGAAATCAGCGGCCTTTCTTGTTTTCAGGGGTCCTCAATCAACAGGACGCGGGTTGCCGGTATCGTCAATGGCGACGAATATATAAGTCCCTTCGGTCACCTTTATTTCTTCAGGATCAAGTTTTCGCGTGACAATAGTTGTCAGTTTCACCGCAACCGATGTCCGCCCCACCCGCTCGATCTCACCGTAAATACTGACGACATCGCCGACCTTGATCGGCTGATGAAAAGTCATTGCCTCGACGGCAACAGTTACGGTGCGGCCCTTTGCCCGTCGTGCGGCAAGAATACCGCCTGCCATGTCCATTTGTGACAATACCCAGCCACCGAAAATGTCTCCGTTGTTGTTGCAATCACTGGGCATTGGCGCAGTGCGGATAACCGGGTCACGGAATTCACGCGTCATGATCTTTGAGCTTCCTAGTTGCTATATGTTAGGGGTATAAGTTATACACTCTCAGCCAGTTGAAAAAACAGGTTTTATCCTGCAAAGTGTAACTTTTTAGGTCAGCGAAACAGCTTTATGTCCGATCTTTTCCAACAATCGAAATCCGAAACCTCTGATTATTCCGCCAAGGATATCGAGGTCCTTGAAGGGCTGGAACCGGTCCGGCTCAGGCCCGGCATGTATATCGGCGGCACGGATGAGCGCGCCCGGCATCATCTGGCGGCAGAAGTACTTGATAATTCGATGGATGAGGCGGTTGCAGGCCATGCCACCCGCATCGAGGTTGAGCTTTTCGCCGACGGCTCCCTCGCCATTCGCGATAACGGTCGCGGCATCCCCATTGATCGCCACCCCAAATTCAAGGACAAATCAGCACTTGAAGTGATTCTGACAACGCTTCACTCGGGCGGCAAGTTTTCGAACAAGGTCTATCATACGGCGGGCGGACTGCATGGCGTCGGCATTTCCGTGGTCAATGCACTCTCCGATCGCATGATCGTGGAAGTCGCCCGCGACAAGGAACTCTGGCGGCAGGAGTTTTCAAGAGGCATGCCTCAGACGCCGCTTGAAAAGGTGGGTGCCGCTCCAAACCGCCGGGGCACCTCGGTCCAGTTTCACCCTGATCCGGAAATCTTCGAGGCGGGCACCGCGCTTCGCCCCGCGCGACTGTATAAGCTGGTACGGTCGAAAGCCTATCTTTTCCGCGGCGTCGAAATTCGCTGGAAATGCGATGAGGAACTGATCAAGGACGAAACTCCGGCGGAAGCAACCCTGCATTTTCCGGGCGGATTGCGAGACTTCCTCGATGCCTCTCTTGAGGGCATAAAGACTGTGACGCCGGAACCCTTTGCGGGTCGGATTGAGATGGATAATGACCGGGGTCGCGTTGAATGGGCGATTGCCTGGCCGCTGACAAATATGACCTTTCTGAATTCCTATTGCAATACGGTGCCCACGCCCGAGGGCGGCACTCATGAGCTTGGTTTTCGTGGTGCGCTTCTTCGCGGCCTCAAAGCCTATGGTGAGTTGATCAATAACAAGAAGGCCGCGCAGGTCACTGCGGAGGATATTCTTTCCGGCGCCTCGGCGGTGCTGTCCGTCTTTATTCCAGACCCACAGTTTCAGGGGCAAACCAAGGAAAAATTGACAACGACCGAGGCAAGCCGTCTTGTTGATCTTGCCATCAAGGATCATTTCGACAACTGGCTGGCCGCAGCGCCGGACCAGGCGAATAACCTACTCGCCTGGGTGATCGAGAAATCAGAGGAACGCCTCCGCCGCCGACAAGAGAAGGAAACCAGCCGCAAAACGGCAACCAGCCGCCTGCGCCTGCCCGGCAAGCTGGCCGATTGCAGCCAGAGTGGACGGGAGGGCACGGAAATATTCATAGTCGAGGGCGACAGCGCCGGAGGTTCCGCCAAGCAGGGCCGGGACCGCAAAACACAGGCAATACTGCCCTTGCGCGGTAAAATCCTCAACGTCGCCTCCGCCACCAACGACAAGATCAACGCCAACCAGGAACTGAAAGACCTTGTTCAGGCACTCGGTTGCGGGCTACGCGATAAATACCGAAGCGAGGATCTCCGCTATGACAAGGTCATCATCATGACCGACGCCGATGTTGACGGGGCGCATATCGCCTCGCTTCTGATGACCTTCTTCTATCGCGAGATGCGACAACTCATCACCGACGGCCATCTATATCTGGCTCAGCCACCGCTCTATCGTCTTTCGCAGGGCGGTAAGACCCTGTATGCCATGGATGACGCCCATAAGGACCGGCTGATGGAAACTGAAATGACCGGGCGCGGCAAGGTTGACATCAGCCGCTTCAAGGGCCTTGGCGAGATGCCGCCGGCGCAGCTCAAGGAAACCACCATGAACCCGAAGAACCGGGTTCTGCTGAAAGTCGATGTCCCGTTGGAGGAATTTGGCGAAACAGCCGATCGCGTGGAAAGCCTGATGGGCAAGCGACCCGAGTTGCGTTTCGCCTTCATTCAGGAAAACGCCCGCTATGTCGAGGGCCTTGACGTATAGCCAGCGTTACGACCGCTCCAGCCAGTGCCGCATGGCCTTGCTGACGAGTTCCGGTTTCTCCATCGTCGGCAGGTGACCACAATCGGGAATCTCCACATATTGCGCCGTCGGGATTTCCACCGCCATTTCCCGCTGCACTGAGGCCGGAATCAGCTTGTCATCGGCACCGGATAACACCAGTGTCGGGCAGGAAATTGTTTTCAGCACATCCCACAGCACGTCGCGCGCAAGCAGAGCCCGCTCCTGCCGGATAAAGGCTTCCTTCCCGACATCTTCTGCCATTTTGAATATACGAGCAGTCAGTTCCTCATCCTCAAGACGGGAAGGATGGATAAGAATCGGCAGTAAACTGCGGGTCACCCCCTTGAAGGCTGAGCCTTTCTCCACCAGATTGATAAAATCAAGTCGCCTCTGCCCCTCTTCCGGTGAGTCCGCGATCGCACGGGAATCCATGATGGCAAGATGCGTGACCCGCTCCGGAGCCTGGCGCATGACCTCAAGGGCG
>JBBDJF010000004.1:0-8678 GCA_040880045.1 Sneathiella sp. | reverse complement strand
GGAATATCCGCCGGACCAGCACCAAACAACCGATTGAGCAGCAGGAAGTCTGGGACCTGCTGTCCGCCTTCTTTGATCAGCGCTGCGCCGTCCTGCCAGCGGTTGAGGGCGCCGCGGAGGGGCTGGCAACCCTCAGCGAACATGCGCAGGTTGTCGTGCTCAGCAATGTGCCGCCGAAATACGCCGCCAAGCGGCTCGAGGGGCTGAAGGACAAGGGCATGGATTTTCCGCTGATCGCCAATGTCGGCAGCAAGGGAGAAGTCGTCCGCTATCTCACCGACGGCCTCAAGGCACCCGCCTATTTCATTGACGATATCCCGCATAACCACAGCTCGGTCAATACCCATGCCGCGCATGTTCACCGGTTGCACTATATCGCCGACGACCGGCTTTCAAAGCTTCTGGGACCGGCGGAGCATTGTCACACCCGGCTGTATAACTGGCCGGAGATAAGCGCGCATATCATCCGTCATATCGAGACGGGCGACTTCTGACGGGAGGGGGACATGGCCAGCCTCTGCCGCAACTGCCTGACCCTCCTCGATGATGCGAAACTGCGCGGTGACAGGCGCTGCCCGACCTGTCGCTCCCCCAGAACCCTGCAGCATCCGGAGCTTTTCTCCCTCACCCTCGCCCATGTCGATTGCGATGCCTTTTATGCCGCGGTGGAAAAGCGCGACAATCCGGCGCTCAACTCCAAAGCGCTGATCATCGCCCATGACAGCCCGCGCAGCGTCGTCTCCACCTGCTGTTATATCGCGCGCATGTCCGGCGTCCGCTCGGCAATGCCGCTGTTCAAGGCGAAACGGCTCTGCCCGGACGCGGTGATCATTCCGCCGAACATATCGAAGTACGCCGCCGTCAGCCGGGAAATCCGTGCCCTGTTTGACAGGCTGACACCGGATGTGGAGCCGCTGTCGCTGGATGAGGCCTTTCTCGATCTGTCCGGCACGGAGATGCTGCATCACCGCAATGCCGCGCAATCGATGGCCTGGCTCGCCCGCGAGATCGAGAAGGACATCGGCATCACGGTTTCCGTCGGGCTCAGCTATAACAAATATCTCGCCAAACTCGCCTCCGACCTCGACAAGCCGAATGGCTTTGCGGTGATTGGCCGGGCGGAAGCGCTCGCCTTCCTCAGCCCCCGTCCGGTCAGCCATATCTGGGGCGTCGGCAAGGCCCTCAACCGAAAACTGGCAAGCGAGGGGATTACCACCATCGGCCAGCTTCAGCATCGGGAGAAAGCGGAGCTGGTGGCGCGTTACGGCGTCATGGGGGAGCGGCTCTACCATCTCTCCCGTGGCGAGGATGAGCGGCGGGTGAAGGCCGACCTCAAGGCCAAGAGCATCTCGGCCGAGACAACCTTCAGCACCGATATCAAGGATATCGACGTCCTTCTCGCCCGCCTCTGGCCGCTCTGCGAGAAAGTCTCGAAGCGGCTGAAGGCGGCGAACAAGGCCGGCAAGACCATCACCCTCAAGCTGAAGACCGGGGATTTCAAGTCGATCACCCGCAGCCATACCCTGTCCCAACCGACGCAGCTTGCCGAAACCCTGTATCGCGAAGTTAAGCCGCTGCTGGAGAAGGCGGCCCCCAAGCACAATTTCCGCCTTATCGGGGTCGGGATCAGCAGTTTCGGGGAGCTGGAGGACGCCGACCGGCCCGACCTGCTCAACGAGAAAGGCGGCCATGACAAGGATGTCGAGACGGCCATGGACAAGCTAAGGCAGAAATTCGGCGATGCAGTGATTTCAAAGGGGCGCGGCCTGAACGTCAAACGCTGATGTTACTTGCAGAATCCCTGAATCTGCGCCCATTCCGTCTCGCTGAGCGCCGCCCCACCCGAATTTCCGGCGGCGGTCAGGTTGGCGATGCGCTCGTCAAATCCCGGATGGCTGTCAAGGAAGGGCAGAAAACTCTCGCTGCCCTTCTGCTCTGCGAGTTTCTGCATCAGGTCCGCCATCGGGGAAATATCGAACCCGGCTCCCTGCATCCGCTCAATGGCGGAGCGGTCGGCCTCGCGCTCGAAATCGCGGCTGTAACCGGACCCGATCGTCATCTGGCCAAGCGCCGCGAGGAAGGTGCCGCCGGTGACATCGCCCAGCAGCAGGCTGAAGACGGTCGCCACCCCGACATTCGTCACAAACAGCCGGGTGGGATGATTATGCGCCGCATGGGCGATTTCATGGGCGAGAACACCGGCAAAGCCGTTTGGATGATCCGCAAGGTCAAGAAGACCTGAAAAAATGATCAACTGCCCGCCGGGAAGCGCAAAGGCATTGGCCTGGCGCGTCCGGACAACCGTAATATCCGAAACCGCATTATCCATTACGCCGCCGTCCTGAAGCTGTGTGACCAGCTTTTGCAGGACAAGTTCCGCCTCCGGGTTCTTGCAGGTTATGGCCTCAGGAGTCGTATTCCGCTTTCTTGCAATCGACTGCACAATGAAATCCCGCGATTCGCTGCCGATTTGCTGCCGCGTCTCCATCGGCAGGAGGCGCGCTACCTGCCCCGCCAGAAGCGGCAGGACCACCGTGAACATGATCACCACCGACAGCACCGCCCCGCCGCCCCAATAGGCATAGGGCCGCCACCATCCGGCCGGCGCGGAACGGCGCTTTTGCAGTGCCGGGCAAAGCTGACGCAACTGCTCGACAAAGGCGATGTCCGTAATGACAAGGCGGACATCCTGATGATCGAGGGAGAGCTTGATCTCGCTTTCCAGCTTCGGACGGTTTTCATCGCGCAGCTCATCCAGCGGCCAGTCCCCGAGCGGTTGGCCGTCTTCGCTTGCGATAAACAGCCGCCCCTCAGCGAGGGTCAGCAGAACCGGCTCTGCTTTCGCGGTTTTACCATCGAACAGGCGGGCGGCGACAGGCATTGCTTAAAAGGCTCCCACATCCATGGCGTCGGCAAATCCCTCGCCATATCTCGGCGACGTTTCCGCATTCGCGGCGGCCTCCTCGAAGGCGGCGATATCGTCAATCTCCGTTGACTGGCAGATGACCTTCACCAGCGGCACCAGGAAAAACAGGGTTTTCAGGATATCAAGGCCGATCCAGGCGATCAGCAGGAGGACGAATGGCAGGAAGACCGCCGCCGCGCTCTGCCACATCACCAGCAGGGTAATCATCACCCCGATGGCGATCAGCCCACCGACAGTCAGCAGGATAAGAACGAGGAAAATCAGGAGAACCGAGCGCAGACGCAGGCTGGAAGAGAAGCGCGCGCCCATGAAGGAGGATTTCTCCGCCATATAGCGAAATTCCCGGACGCGGGTCACGAAGGTGAAAATCATCAGCGCGCAAATGATGATGAAACCGCCGAGGTAGAACAGGCCAATGCCGTCCCCCGCCATCGAGAGCTTGCCTTCGGCAAGGGCGGCGACGGTTTCGTTAGAAAATATCATCGCGCCCGAAGTCGCCAGATAGCCGAGGGTGCCCGCAATCACCAGCTGCGTTATCAGTATGGCGGGCCAGTAAATCCGGAATAACTCCGCGGTCTGCCCGTCAAAGGTAAAGCGGCCATCCCCGAAATGGGTGTTGTTGAGCTGATATGTCAATCGATAGGACCGGAGCCACGGATAGGCCCAGCCGAGCGTGACGAGGGACGCGACCGTCCGGATCAGGATATTCCAGGCATAGCTGGTGGCGCTGCCCGACAGGAAGAACCGGATCCCCCGCCATGAGGTGCGCGACAGGCGATAGCGCCAGAGACGGTAGCGGGCGAACTGCCAGAGCATATAGAGAAAAGCGAAATTGAGGATCTGGCCGACCACGGCGACATTCTCGCTTGTCAGCGCCACCATCTCGATCACGATACTCGACAGCAGCAGCAACGGCAGCAGGACAATCAGGGCAATCAGGAAGCCGATGAAAAGCTCCTTCGCGGTGCCCCTGTATTCCAGCCGGTCCGCCCCGATTTTCAGTCCCTGCCAGAGTATCTGGCGAAGGTAGGTCTTGCCCCAGAAACGATAGATACCGAGGGTCAGCAGGCCAAAAATCTTGTTCTTGATCAGGCGGATCAATATCTGCTTGCGGGAGATATCGTAGATCAGGGAATGTCCCTGCCCCGCGTACTCCCTTGCCAATGCCTTGCCCGGATTGCCGCCGGTTGCGGGAACAGAACCTGTATCAGACGACATACATCAACTCCCCTTTTCCGGGACATCTTACCTGCCCCGGCCCGGAAAAAGCAATCTTCACGGGATTATGAGCATTTTTCTGTATCAAGTATCGTCAGATCCGACACACGACCACGCAGGGAGAAATCGCTATACTCGAGATGCAGGTCCGTCGCGATACCATTACCGAATATCTTCATGCTGACTTTATAGTCCGGCTCCGTCTGCTGCTGGCTGAGATCAAAAAAGGAAATCTGCAGCGGCCAGAAGGTCCGGCCCTTGAGCGCCTCGACTTCAGCTGGCGGCGACAGGAGCGTCTGCGCCTTGCCAATTACCGCAAGGGTATCGGACAGGCCGTCCTCCCCATTGCCGTCATAGACTTTCGCGGAGAGAAGGCTGCGTCCGGCGGCGGCGGCTTTCATCACCTGACGGGTATGCTCGCCCGGAAAGATAACCCCGTCGGGAAGTTCCATATCGTCCTGATCGGGTTCGCTGAACTCGACAATCGTGCCCTTTTCCCGATGCTCGGCAACGCCGCTGTATTTCTCGATCACCTGTCCGTTGAGCATGTTGGACATATCGAAACGCATCATCCGGCCCGCGTTGTCCTCCCAGGTCGACTGGTTATAGTCAGAGACAATCACGTTGCCTTCAAAATTGACCATTTCCAGAACCATGCGTTGATTGACAATCAGCCCGTCGCATTGCTGCTCCACTTTCATGACAATGCGCCCGCGCACCGCCTCGATCCCGCTATTCTCTCCCAGCTTGTCAAGCCGCAGATCATACACGGCCTGATGCGAGGCAAGCTGCAGGGGCGCCGCCATTGCCGGACCGACAAGCCCAAGCGCGCCAATACCGATCACGGCCAGAATAAAATTTTTACATCTCATTAAAATTAATAACCCGTTTCAAATAAAAGCATTTCGCCGACATAAATCCATGGGCCAGTAATATACCCCAATCGCCGCGCTGTGAAGACCTATCACAAAAAGTCGGCCTGTGCCGGCAACCCCGGTCAATTATTCCCGGACAAAAGGCATAAAATTCCAGTCAAGTTAACCGAAAAATGAACGAAATCTTTATATAAAAATATAAGCCATTGATATTAAACAGTATTCTTATCGTCTACTTTTGGCATGGTTGCTGCATATCCAGGGGCAGTTTGATTTTGTCGGCCCGGCGCCAATGCGTATTTTTGGTCAAAGCCACCGGGGCGGCCCTGATTTGGAGTAAAAGATTTATGTCATCGCCCATGCCAAATGTCACGTCCCTGCAAACCGTCCTCCCTCTGGGGTTTGACCCCGAGATCGGTACGCAACTCGAAGATCTCGCGACTGTCCTGAAATCGAGTGTCAGGCGACAGGCCCCGGCAAAGCACTGGCAGCTGATCAACCGCGTCATCGCCTATGCCGCCAGCGCCGAACAGCATATCAGTGAGCAGCAGGAACGTATTCGGGAGCTTGAAGCGCTTTCCTCCACCGATGAACTGACCGGGCTGCACAACCGCCGCGGTTTGCAGGATTTCATGACCCGGAACCTGATTACGGCCCGCCGCCACGGGGAGACAGGCGTTCTCGCCTTTATGGACCTTAACGACTTCAAGGAAATCAATGATCGATACGGTCATGAAGTCGGTGACAAGGCGCTCTGCGCGTTCGCCGATACCATCAAGGCCAACCTCAGGGGCTCCGATTTTATCGCCCGTATCGGCGGGGATGAGTTTGTGTTCGTCCTGACCCGGACAAATGAAGAGAACGGGCGCACCCGTGCCCTGACCATTCAGCGGCAGGTCAGCTCGACCTCGATTTCCGCACGCGGCAGGAAAATCTTTCTAAGGGCAAGCATGGGTCTCGCATTCTACGGCGACGACAGTTCGTTCAGCGACCTTATGGTTACCGCCGACAAGGCCATGTATGAAAACAAGAAGGCAAACAAGTTGGCGACGCATAAATCATAGCCCGCAGAGCGGGCGCCGTTTATGAGCTTACGACCTGATCATGGCAGAACAGCTCGATCGGTTCCCGCACCCCGCGCAATTCATGATAGCCGCAGGAGGTCAGCTTCGATGCCGCGTCGCGGGCGGAGCGAACGAAATCACCGGAGGCGATAAGCCCTGTTCCCAGAATATCGCACAGCGCCTCGATCCGGCTGACCTCATTGACCGCCGGGCCGATCACCGTGAAATCAAGTCGCGTTTCCGATCCCACATTACCATACATCACCTCCCCCACATGGAGCGCGATGTCGAGACCCATGGTCGGCTTGTCGGCCTGACGCCGTTTCTGATTGAGGTCCGCAATTCTCGCCATCATCTTTTCCGCCGAGTGGAGCGCAGTTTCGCATATTCTCTGCATTTCCTCCGGATCGGTCGATGACAGCTCAAACGTTGCCAGCAGGCCATCGCCCAGGAATTTAAGGATCTCCCCGCCTGCTTCCTCGATCGGGCCGGCCATGCAATCCAGATACAGATCCAGCATTTCCACCAGATCCCCCTGCCCGGTAATATCTGAAAGGCTGGTAAATCCCCTGAGGTCGGCATAGACAAGGACGGCGTGAATGCTGTCGACCGAGCCACGGCGGACCTGGCCGGAAAGAACCTTGTGCGCCGTCTCTCGCCCGATATAGGTTTCCAGCACCGAGCGCGCCGTCCGGAAGGAGGCAATTCCCTTTGCCGCCAGCCCGAACACCGGAATTGTCCGGCTGAGTATCCGGAATTCCTCCTCCGAGAACCCTCCCGGCCGGTCGGACGCCCAGCTTGTAATCAGGCCCGCGCTCCGTTCCAGGGTCTGGCTTTCAAAGCCCCAGCCGAAATCGAATATCTGGCAGAACCAGTCCGTCATTCCCTCGTTGCGGAATTCGACAAGGACCGGAAAATCGAGCTCCGCCGCGTCATTGAGCGGGCGATGCAGGAAGGTGATCTTGTTTGACAGCATGAAGAAGAACGGGCTGGCGAACCAGCCTTCGCCCGGCTCTTCCGAATGCAGGAAATTTGTGTTGGTCACAAGCCCTTCGCCGCGCCGCCATGTGTACATGAATGCGCTCACCTGCGGATGGATGGCACTCAAGGCAATGTTCCCGCGCTTGAGTTTGACGCCCTGCTGGATCAGCCGTTCACAGAATTCCGTGAACAGCTCGCGAACCGTACCGCCCTTCAGCCCGGCATCGATGAGCCAGGCAAACAGCTCTTCCTGCTCGTTCATGGCCTGAAAATGACCGCAACGATCGTCTAAATTAATGCTATCCATACCCATCGGCATACCCGCTGCTTTTCCAGTTCACATCATATAGGTTTAATCTACTCATAGTATAAGGCAAAAGTGAAAAAAATGCGCCCTATGAACACACAGGCTGGCCCTTCCCGACCGCTCGTGATAGACAACGCTGGCTGGGTCAGGAAAGAAGGCAGGGCATGAGTGACATAAAAAAATACTGGCAGAATTATATCAATGGTGAATGGGTGGACGCCCTTGACGGCGGACGCATTGACATTGAGAACCCGGCAACCGGCGAGGTTTTTGCCGAGGTGGCCCGTGCACGCGGGCAAGATGTGGACCGCGCCGTCGCTGCTGCCCGCGCCTGTTTCGAGAGCCGGGAGCTTTATAACATGCGCCCGACCAATCGCGGCCAGTTGATGTTCGACATTGCCCGCCACCTGACGGAGATGGCCGATGACATCGCCCTCGCTGAGTGCCTTGATAACGGCAAGACGCTGACCGGCGGCAGAAATGAGGCCATGGCCGCCGCGCGCTATTTCACCTATTACGGCGGGCTTGCCGACAAGCTGGAAGGGCGGATGATCCCGCTCGGCGCGGATTATGTGGACTATACCATTCCCACGCCCTTCGGAGTATCGGCGCAGGTCGTGCCGTGGAATTTCCCCCTGCAAATCGCCGCCCGATCGGTTGCCTGCGCCCTCGCAACCGCCAACACGGTCGTACTGAAATCGCCTGAGCTTTCTCCGCTCTCCACCTATTTCATCGCCGAGGCCTGCCACCGTGCCGGAATCCCGAAGGGCGCCGTCAATATCCTTTGCGGCTTTGGTCAGGAGTGCGGCGCGGCGCTCGTCTCGCATCCGGACATCGACCATATCGTCTTCACAGGCTCCGTCGCGACGGGCCAGTCGATCCTGCATGCCGCCGCGGAACGGGTTATCCCTTGCGTGATGGAACTTGGCGGCAAATCGGCCGGTGTATTGTTCAAGGATGCGGATATCGATCAGGCGGTCAATTCAACGGCAAGCGGGATTTTCTCCCATGCCGGGCAGGTCTGCTCCGCCCAGTCGCGCCTGATCGTGCCAAAGGCGCTCGCCGCGGAGGTTCTCGACAAGCTGGCGGCGAAGGCAAACTCCCTCTCCATCGGTCCCGGCATTGACGGCCATGACCTGACGCCGGTGATTTCCGCAAGTCAGGCCGACAAGATTGAAGGCATGTGCCTCGCCGCCTCGCAGGCTGGCGCAGAGGCCGTGACCGGCGGTCGCAAGCATGACGGCCTTCCCGGGCATTTTATCGAACCAACAGTCTTCGCCAATGTCACGGCGGATATGACGATCGCC
>JBBDJF010000003.1:0-52464 GCA_040880045.1 Sneathiella sp. | reverse complement strand
AATATGAAAATAGAGGATATGACGGGCTCGGCAGGGCATCAAGAGCCGACAGAAACCAACGCAAGGTTCTGATCACACGACAATGGGACCGGGCGATCAAACTCCCTGACGATATCAAGGAACAAATAGCTGAAAAGATTGAGCAATATATCCGCTCGCTGTGGGCCAAATTACAGCCGGGGAGCGGCTGGAAGGAAGTGCAACGGGAAGCCTCCCGCAAGCTATTGAGCCTGACCATTGATGCGAAGCCGGATATGCCGGAAGGAAAAATCAGGAACTATTGCCAGATTTCACGTCCGGCAATCGAGCGCTGGCGTCAGTATTCGGCAATTGCCCTTCATGACATGGATGCAAAAGCATATTTCGACAAGCAACCGCGTATCCAGCGGGGGATTAAAACACTCCTTCCCATGCAGGTTGTCATGGGAGACGTGCACCCTATCGATATCCTCTATCAGCGCGATGACGGTAGCCTGGCCACGGCCAAGGGCATTTTCTGGCAAGATGTCGCCACGGGACGCCTTACGGGAACGGTTGAGTTTTTCCCGAAAGGAAAAGGCGTCCGGCAGGAGCATGTCATTGAATCCTTTGCCCAAATGGCGCGTGATCCGCGTTGGGGCGCTCCCACCGAATTGTATCTGGATAATGGCGGCGAATATAACTGGTCGAAGTTCGTGGAAGACGCAATGAAATTGACCCAAATGCCGATCAAATTTCTGGATAATGGCAAGTTTATTCCAAGTTCCGATCAGGCTGTGACGAAAGCCCAACCCTATAACGCCCCGGCAAAAGGCCTGCTTGAAGGGGCTTTTGCAATACTCGAACAAAAGCATTTTTCCAAAATTCCGGGTTGGATCGGCGGTGATCGGATGCGCAAGAAAACCGCGAATGTCGGGAAAGCTCCCATCCCGTTTCAGGATAGTCAGGAAGCGCTCGTTCAAGCCATCCATAATGCGGTCGCCGTCTACAACGACAGCCCTCAAGGCGGGCGATTAAAAGGGCTTTCCCCCAATCAGCGATTTGCCGAACTGGTTGACGCAGGCTGGAATTGGACGCGATTTGAAGACGGGCTTATTGAAAGCATCTTATGCAAGCGTGAACAACGAACCATTCACCAGGCCCGGATCAAATATAAAGGTGAACTTTATTATCATGATGCCCTTACCAACCCCGCTTTGGGTGATACCGTCGAAGTCCGTATTCCCTTGTTTGGGCATCAAAAACGGATCGCTGTTTTTGACAGGAACAGGAATTTCGTGTGCATCGCACTTCCGGACCGTGTTTTCGATCATGGCGATAGAGACGGCGCAATAGAATCCGGCCGTCGTAAGACCTTCATGCGCAAGCAAATCCGGGCGATGCGCAAGGAGACTGACAAAATAGATACCTTGGAAATTCTAACAGAGCAGGCTGAGAGCATCGAACCGACGCCCCTGCCGGAATTAGGCGGTGTTATAAAGCTTAGCGACCAGGACGAACGCGCCGGGCGGGAGCTCGCAAAACCGCTTTCAGAAATCGAGCAGGAGAAAAAAGACGACAAGGAGGAATATTTCAGAACATTCGACAAGCTTATAACCAACAAAGGGCCATCGGTTGCACCCGATGACCCTATTGAGCCGGAGCCCCGGCAAATTTCGTTGAACCAGAAATGAGAAGAATTTCAAAGATCAACTAAGAGGTAACTTATGACAAAAATAAGGGATTTGGTCAACCGGCCCAGTCGATTTGAATATGTCGAGACGCCTACCGCTAAAAGTATCATGAACCTATTGGATTACTGCAAGGTGGAAAATGATATTGGCGTCATTGTCGGCAAACCGGGCGTTGGCAAGACAACGGCCTTGAAACGAAATGCGATGACAGGGAAAGCAGTGAAATTTTGTCCGATGTCCCCGGCGCTAAACTCAATGGGCGCAATGCTCAAATATTTAGTGGAGACGATATGTTATTATCATCCAGAGGCGCAGCTGCATGCCAACCATGAACATCTTATGAATGTGGTTGAGCAATCAGCTGTTGGCATGCTGATTATCGACGAAGCGCAAATGCTGAGTGACCAGATTATAGACGAATTGCGCTGCCTGTATGACCACAATAACTTCCCCTTGATCTTTTGTGGAAACGCGGATTTTCGGTCCCGATTTAACAACACAAAAGCCGCCTCTTTCACGCAGTTTACATCAAGAGTTGGTGTCCGCTTTGACATTGATGAGCCGCGTGACGGCGATGTCGAGGCGATCTGCGATAGCTTGCGCATAGACCGTTCCGCAAACACCAGAAAATACATCTCCGAAATAGCAAAATCATCAGGCGCGCTTCGAATAATTGGCAAGATTGCAAAGATCGCAGGACGTGGCATTGGAGAAAATGAAACTATCAAGTTGGACCAACTGAAAGAAGCAGCCAAAATATTAGGAGTACAAGCATGAAAAACCAGAACATCGCCCAAACAAACAGTGAATTTGATCCCAACCATGAAATGGAATTCATCATCAGAGAAGCAAAGCAAACAGCGACTTTTCTATCATCATTTGCACTTGGGTTTGCTTGTCTTAATAGTCCGTTCGACCTGTCAGACGACGATTGGCAGGGCATTTCTGCGATCTTGAGAACTCAGTCTGAAAAACTCGAAAGAGCCGAAGAAATCTATGACGCTTACACTGATGCAATTAGAAAACCTCTATCAAAGACAGAGTGAATTTAGGAAATCAAAGTTAGGAGAATATATTATGCCTCTTAGTAAAAAGCAGGTTTCTCTTATCCACATCGCCAAAAGCCAGCTCGAACTACCTGATGCAGAGTATCGCAAAATTCTAAATATTGGCGGCTCTCACTCTTCGAGCGAGCTGGATCAGCTCGGGTTCGAGATCGTTATGCAAACGCTGATTTCCATGGGTTTCAAGAGTGACTTTAACAAATCATTCTTTGGACATCGCAAGGGAATGGCAAGCCCTGGTCAGATTCTTTTGATTAAAAACCTATGGGAAGAATATACGGACGGCGCGGGTACCGAGATGGGTTTGGCAAAATGGCTGGAAAACTCGTTTAAAATTTCATCATTGCGCTTTTTGACTGCCGGTCAGGCCCGCAACGCTATTACCGCTCTTAAGAAAATGAAACGCCGTAAGCTGGAAAAACTATCGGAGTAAATGCCGCAAGCGTCTCAAAGGCGAAATAAGACTCGCTGGCGGCCTTTAGAGATAATCAGGAGGGTTGGGGACTCAAAATCAGAAGATCGGCCCTCCTGAGTCATTTGCGGGCGATTGCGGGCATATTCATCTCTATATTTGATCAGTGGCCCGCAAATTTATTGAACAATCCATCATACAAACTTATATCCAGAATATGAAACTTACCCCCGAATTTGTGTTTGAAGTCCTCGGCGCTGCGGCTCTGTGGACCGCATTTGTTGTCTGGTTGTTTGGTTTGGGCTGGACGGGAGGTTTAATTGCAGCCGCCATCTCGCTACCGATGATGACCTGGATAACGATTGAAGATCATAAAAAAGAAATTGCAAAGCGACTAAAGAAACTCGAAAAAATCGAGGAAGCTGCTGAAATCAGCCGGAAATTGAAGAAACTGGATCGGCTCGAAAAGGCACAGTCCCGATAAGGCTTCCTCAAAATGGTAACCTTTGCCCGGAAGCCTTTTCCCCTATATAATCATCTTTACCCGGAGCATTCTCCGGGGCATGAAAATACTAGCGTCGAACAAACCTTCTGTCGCGTCACCCGCGTATATTCGAGAACTCACGGAGATTTGTGAGCAGCATCGCGATCTTGCCCTTGTCTATTTAAGCTTTTCGGCGGCTGAGATAGCGGGCGCAACTTCCTTCGAAACCATGTGGAAGCTATTGAACCTGTATGGAAATGATCGGGTTTATATTCCACATGAAGGCAGTCGATTTTCCAATATACTGCGCCTGATTGGCAAAGAACACACCGAAGCTCTTTCTCTTAAATTTGGCGGTGAAAGGTTCAATCTTTCGGGCTTTGCCGGTGCCGTTATCGCCGTAAACAGAATGAAAAGAGACTTGAAGATCCTTGAGCTTCATCTGTCTGGCTACAGCATACGCCAAATTACCAAAGCAATCGCGACAACGGCTCCCACTGTCAGAGACTCCCTTAACCGCATGAAATGCGTCTGCTCGAAATGTCTCAAGAATGGAGCTTTCTCATGAATGAAGTGCAGTCTGATATTCTGGTCGGCAAGACCGAAAGCGGTTCGCGCTGGCGCATTCGTATAATCAAATCGGGCCTTTCCGGAAACAACAATTTTTACAGCGATCAGTTGCTGAATAAGAGCGCCCAACTGTTTGAGGGCGCACGCGTTTTCGTGAAATCCGATCAGGAGCATTTACGCGGCCAGGGGAAAGATGTTCGCAACATCATTGGCCGGATCAATAGTGTCGCTTTTATCGAGGGTAGTGAAGCGGACACCGGCGAATTGCAGGGAACGCTTGAGCTTATTGCTCCAGATAGCGAGATCGCCCAAAAAATTCGGGAAGCCTGGAACAGAAAAATGAGTGATTTGTTTGGCTTTTCGATTGATGCGCAAGGCAAGTCCTCCGTTCGCCGGATGGGCAGCAAGATGGCGCGTGTATGTGAAGAGATTACCAAAGTCGCGTCGGTCGATCTCATTGTGGAGCCCGGCGCTGGCGGACAAATATTGAATATTTTAGAAAGCTTGGAAGGTCAGAAAATGGATTACCTGAATACGGATGATGTGCAAACAATTGTGTCCGCATCGCGTTTACCGCAACCCGCAAAAAATAAGCTTATTGCTGATTTCAAGGCACCATCGAAAGTCACGGAAACGGAGCTCAGAGAGGCAATTTCAAAGGAGCTGGATTACCTCGCCCAAATGACGGAAAGCGGCCATGTGACCGGCTTGGGTCCGGACAATTCTTCCGGTCGCCCATCTGTTCAAATCATTGAGGGGCAGGATGAAAAATCCGAACATATGCTGGATGCTTTTTTTGATCCGAAAGACCGTAGCGTTGTCTCGATCCGTGAATGCTATTTGCATATGACAGGAGACAGGCACTTCACCGGCCTGAAGCGATCCTGTGATCCTGTCCGATTAACAGAGTCCCTCAACAGTACCGATTTTCCCAGTGTTCTAGGCGATGCTATTTCGCGCAGGCTGATCAAGGAATATCAAAACGACAGCATTTATGACGTCTGGCGAAATCTTGTAAATATCGTCCCGGTTGCCGATTTCCGGACGCAGGAACGCACGCGGTTTGGCGGCTATGGGAACCTGCCTATTGTGGCGGAAAGCGGCTCATATGATCCCCTGACCTCTCCGACCGACGAAAAAGCGAGCTATGCCATCGCCAAGCGCGGCGGAACGGAAGATTTGACGCTGGAAATGATCACCAATGATGACGTTGGAGCCGTGCAGCGTATCCCGAAAAGCCTTGTCCGCGCCGCCAAGCGAACCCTGTCAAAGTTTGCCCTAGATTTCCTGAAAGATAATCCAGCTATTTATGACACCGTCGCTCTTTTTCATGCCACTCACGGGAACCTTGGATCAGCCGCGTTGGGAGCGGCCTCTGTCGCCGCTGGACGGCTTGCAATGAAGTCCCAGGTGGAGAAAGACAGCAACGAAAAACTGGGGGTTACGCCGCGCTTCCTTTGGGTGCCAGATGAGCTTGAAGAAACAGCCGTTGACCTGTTCCGGCGCAATACCGAACAGGATCGGAATTTCGTACAATCGCTGTCGCTCGATATTATCCCTGTCTGGTATTGGACAGATGTCAATGATTGGTGCCTGACCGCTGATCCGATGGACTTGCCAACCGTTGAAATTGGATTTCTCGGCGGCAAGGATGAACCGGACTTGTTTATCCAGGACAGCCCGACAGTCGGCAGCATGTTCACCAATGACAAGGTGACATACAAAATCCGCCATATTTACGGCGGGACAGTGACCGATTATCGAGGCGCTTATAAATCAGTTGTCGCATAGCTGATTAGTAAGGCGCTCCCAACCCAATCCGGAAAGCGAGGAAATGCAATGGTTTTCGATGATGATGGCAATCTAATCACTACCCGGATTGGGGCGCGAATAATCAATAAACTGGTCGGAAAGAAGTTTCTGGAATGTGATGAAATTCTCGATGACATGCGGCGCTATCTTTGGTTCAAGCGGTTCACCGGCGCGTCAGATGAAATGATCCTTGAGCATTTAAAGGACGCCGCATTCGCATTTGAAATCGCCCAGGAATTGGCTCCTTTTAACATTATTGATGCTGAGGAAATTATCCTGGAAGCCAGATTGGGTCTCTGGATGCAGAATTACGCTCGCGTTCCCGGCTCTGTGTTCGGGCGTCAAGTCCTTGCAAATACGGGCGAACACTTGAACGAAGTAAAACCTGTTGACCTGAATTAAGGGTACGTTAAAGTCGCGCTATCACACTACAAAATAGTTCTACATGATGAGCTATTCGATAGAAAGGCGGCGGCGATGGACCTAAAAGAGTTTATTGTAGAAACAATCTCGGCAATAGCTGATGCAACCAATGAGCTGCAAACCAGCTATGAAAATGACGAGATATTAGTTAACCCTCCAACCTCACAAAGTGGGGAAAATGTCTATCTTGAGGGCAGCGGCCACTATGCATTTCGGCATGTCAGAGACGTTGATTTTGATGTTGCTCTGACGGCCAGCTCTTCGTTAGATGCCAAAGGCAAAGCAGGTTTGAAAGTGTTTTCTGTTGAAGTTGGCGGCGGGGGCGGCGCTTCAAAAGCGCAAGAACAAGTCAGCAGAGTACAATTTTCAATTCCCATCGCATTAAAACCCACTGCATCCGAAGGGAATAATTTGGAAATTGCAAAACGGCAGGCCGCTCAGAAGAATAAGCGTAAATTTTCCAAAGGAGCTACCTTACGCTAAATCATTTTTATCAATTTAGATTAGTTTTGTGAGTGCAATTAGGTTCGTTGGCACTCGAAAAATTTAAATCTATTGACCTTAATTAAAGTCATGCATTGAATCACGGGATGGAAAATAATCAGTTAAAAAGCATTGCAATATATGAAGACAGTCAAATTTTCGCTAATATTGCCGTTTACTCGATCGCTTTGCAAATCCAGAGAATAAACTCTGACAAATTCGAAATCGCCGATTTTACTATGCAGCATTTCGTGGATTTTCATTTTCTAATTACCGCTTTGACACAACTGCGGAATATAGCCGAAACAGTAGCCGAAATTTCAGGTATCAGGGCAGATATCCAAGTTTTCGATGACGACCTATCAGACCTAAGACATATACGAAATGTTTTAGAGCATATTGATGAATACAGATTAGGACGCGGGCACAATCAAAATATTGCAGCTAGTTCCACACAAACATATGTTTTTGGGAATAATGTTATGCATTATGTTGGCTATAAAATCGACCTTGATGTTGCGCTGAAAGCCAGTGAGCGACTATTCGAAGCAATTAAAAAACATCCGCCAGAGGGACATTCACCGTCAGCAGATTAACCGCTTTCATGATCTCGGAAACGGTGCCGAATGAATATACCATCCCACATTGTCCGGCTTAATCCCACTTAGTCCCAGAAGAATAACTAATGCAGTAACACCGTTGCCAAAAGATGATCCGGATTCTTTTACTTTTCCATATACGGGCTGAGCGCTTTTGTCTCGACCTCCTCCCCACCGGCAGAGACAGCTCAGCCTAAGGCCCCTCTACGCCTTCATCGATCGGGGTGTCGTAGGTGAGCAGGAGATAGCCGAGCACGCTATAAAATCCGACGGTGGCGATCAGGTCAAAGACCGCTTTGTGGCCGAGCGCCATGGCGAGTTCCTGCTCCAGCTCCACAGGCAGCCGGTGTTCATCAAAGAGCGCATCGACGGCGCGCGCGATCAGCCCGTCCTCCCCTTGCGGCGCATTCCGCATAGCCTCGATCCGGTCCTCGCTCATGCCGAGCAGACGGGAGCGATGAACATGATGTGTCCATTCATAGGCGGAGCCGATACGGTGCGCCGCTCGCAGGATCACAATTTCAGAACGCTCGGGTCCAAGCGCCGAGTCCTTCACCACATGCTGACGCAAAGGAGCCCAGGCCCGCAGCAGGGCCGGATGATGCGCCATCGTCCGGTAGACATTGAGCTGTCCGGCAAAACCATCTTTCAGATCGGCAATTTCCTCTGGCCAGCCCGCATCGGAAATTGGAGGACGGGGAGTCGTCATCAGCGCACCTCTTATTCATTAATCAACATGTTTTCATTACCGTGCATACACGGGCCATTCGATCACTTCACCTAGCCGCTGTTACGAAGTCCTGCCGCGATACCGTTAATGGCAATCTGGACGCCACGCAGCAATCTGACATTTGCCTGCTTGCCAGACTTTTGACGGCTTTTTCTAAGTAGCTCGACCTGGATATGATTGAGCGGATCCAGATAGGCATAACGGTTATGAATGGATCGGTTCAGCAGCGGATTTTCCTGCAACAGCTGATCATGACCGGATATACTCAAAAGCGCGTCGATGGTGCGCTGCCATTCCTCCCGAATACGCCCGAAAATGGCGTCGCGCAGCTCAATATCCGGCACCAGCCCGGCATAACGCGACGCTATGGCAATATTACTTTTGGCAAGCACCATGTCCATATTGTCGAGCTGTGTCTGGAAGAAGGGCCAGTTTACATACATGTCCCGTAACAGAGCGAGGCCCCGGTCCGGGTTCTGCTGTAACCATTCATCGACAGCCGCGCCAAAACCATACCAGCCGGGCAACATCAGGCGACATTGCGCCCAGCTCAACACCCAGGGAATGGCCCGAAGATCTTCCACCCTGCGGGATCTCTTGCGTGACGCCGGGCGCGAGCCGATATTAAGTGTCGCCACCTCATTGATAACCGTGGAGGCCCAGAAATAATCCACAAAACCGTCGGTCTCGTAAACAAGGCTCCGATAGGAACGGAAGGCTATATCCGAAATACTATCCATCGCCGCGAGATATTCAGTCGGCACTTCGAACTGATCGTCACCGAGGAGCGTGGCCTCCATGGTTGCCGCCGCCAGGCTTTCAAGATTGCGCCGCCCAAGCGCTGGCTTGGAGTATTTGAAGGAAATGATTTCTCCTTGCTCCGTCACCCGGATTTGTCCCTGCACAGCTCCCTTTGGTTGGGCAAGAATGGCGCTATAGCTCGGCCCACCGCCGCGACCAACCGTCCCGCCTCGTCCATGAAACAGGCGAAGGCCCAGCTTATGCCGCCGGAATAGTTCAATCAGCCCGGTTTCCGCCTTGTAAAGCTCCCATCCGGATGTGACGAAGCCGCCGTCCTTGTTGCTGTCGGAATAACCGAGCATGACTTCCTGAATACCACCGCGCGCATCGACCAGCCGCCGGTATTCCGGAATTGAGAATAGTCGGTCCATAACATCGACACAGTTTCGCAGATCGGTAATTGTCTCGAACAGCGGGACAATATTAATACCGCTGTCCCCATCCGGGGAAATCAGCCCCACCTGCTTCAATAGAACGGCCAGTTCAAGAAGATCCGAGACGCTCTGGGTATTGGAAATAATGGCAGTGGTGATGGCGTTCTCACCATACTGCCGGTGAGCCGTCGCGGCTGCATTCAGAATTTCCATTTCAGAGGTGGTTTCCTCCGAATAGTTCCATAGGGGCCGGAACAGGGCGTCCTCCCGATTGAGTTCCGCCGTTAGCAGGTCAATGCGCGCCTTTTCATCGAGTTCCTCATACATGGTGTCGGAATCGGCAACATTTAACAGCTCTGCGACCGAACGTTCATGCACGTCAGAATTTTGCCGCAGATCCTGTGTCGCCAGATGAAAGCCGAAGCATTCCACAGCCCGGCGCAACCCCTTCAGACGCCCCTCCGCAATCAGCCGGGACCCGTTTTCTATCAGGGACGTGGCGATAATATCCAGATCTCCCAAAAATTCCCCAGCATTCCGGTAGGCGGGAGCGGGACCAAGCGGAGCCCGCACGGGCGGCGGTGAGCCAAAGGACATCAGGGTTGACACAAGTCGGGCGTAAATGCCTGAAATCGCCTTGCGATACGGCTCCCCCTGCCGGTGCGGCGAATGATCGGGAGACTCCGCATCCAGGCGCAGCAAGTCATCCGAAACGCGGACGACATTGGTGGAAAGAGATAGCTCGCCACCGAGTTTATGCACTTCCTCCAGATAGAAATTGAGCGCATGAGTGCTTTGCAAGCGCAGGGTCTGGCGCAGGATATCGGCTGTCACATAAGGATTGCCGTCCCGGTCTCCGCCAACCCAGCTTCCCATGCGAAAAAACGACGGAATGGAGATATGTTCCTGCGCGAGGCCAAGCTCGCGCAACTCATCTTCCAGTGTCTCATAAAACCTGGGCAGTTCCCGGAAAAAGGTCTGGTCATAATAGGCGAGACCATTTTGAACCTCATCTATAATCTGCAGCTTTGTCCGCCGCAGGATATCCGTTTGCCAGAGTGTCAGAATTTCTCTTCGAAGAGTGGTATCGAGGGTTTCCATTTCCTTTTCGGTCCAATCCACCCTCTCCCGCCGCTCCAGGAGCTCTGCGATGGCCATTTCCCGGTTCAGACTGCTTTTCCGGCGTACCTCCGTCGGATGGGCTGTTAGCACGGGGCAGACAAGCGCGGTTTCGAAAAACTGTTCGAGCTGGGCGGCTGTTATCCCCTCCTTCGCGATTTTTCCCAGCGCATGGGCAATAGATCCTGGGCGCGGTTTCGATCCGGAAACCTCATGAACACGGGTTCGGCGAATATGATGCTGGTCTTCCGCGATGTTGGCAAGCTGGAGAAAATAGCTGTAGGCCCGCAACACCTGAACCGCCTGTTCCGTTGACAATCTTTCAAGAACCCCTTCAAGATTTCGTCTGTCCTCTTCACTGTTTTCCCGCTGAAACTGGATTGACGACTGGCGGATAGTTTCTACCAGATCGAACATTTCCTCGCCTTCATGCTCGCGAATGGATTCACCAAGCAGGCGGCCAAGCAGCCTTATATCGTCCCGTAAAGGCGCGTCTTTACCATTGGTTTCAGATTGCGTTTCCAATTGTCTGGTCCCTGGCTAATTGTATCGCCCGTACTCTAGACGGCAAGAGGTTAACCATCAATCGCAAAAGGCTTCCTCTTCCGTCGCATTCGTCTTCGGATGAGGCAAAGAGCGGAAAATCCGGGCGCGTTGTTATTTATATCAGTCCCGGACCAGAACTTCCTTGACCTTGGTTGCAATCTCTTTCAGCGAGAAGGGTTTGGGGAGAAAGTCGATCTTGCTGACATCGAAATCAAGGTCCTTGCGAAACGCATCCTCGGCATAGCCTGATATAAAGATCACCTTCAAATCCGGCTTCTCACCGAGAATTTTCTTCACCAGTGTCGGGCCATCCATAATCGGCATGACAACGTCGGTAATCAGAAGATCGATCTCGCCGTCATGGTCATGGGCAACTTCCAGCGCCATTTCCCCGCAGTCCGCCTGCAGTACGATATATCCTTTGTTCTCAAGGGCTCTTGCAGCAAAAAGCCGAACCGGATCCTCGTCTTCCACCAGCAGGATAGTGCCCTTCCCCGTCAAATCGCGATGGACGGGTTGTTGCGGTGCGTCGCCACTGTCGGCAGTTTTTGCGGCTTCCACATAGCGAGGAAGGAAGATGCTGAATGTCGTCCCTTTCCCGTCCTCGTTATTTTCGGCGAAGATAAACCCCCCGGTCTGCTTGATGATGCCGTAAACGGTACTGAGGCCGAGTCCGGTTCCCTCCCCGACTTTCTTGGTGGTGAAGAATGGATCGAATATCTTCCCGATGACGTCCTTCGGGATGCCGGTTCCCGTGTCTGCAACCCTGACCATACTGTAATCGCCGGGCGGAATAAGTTCATTGAATTCCTTTTGTTGCGGCAGGACCGTCACATTTTCCGTCTCGAAACTCAGCAGCCCGTCGCCAGACATGGCATCGCGCGCATTCACCGCAAGATTGATGACCACCTGTTCAAACTGCCCGCGGTCAACCTTGACCAGCCAGAGGTCACGGGCGTGACTTATTTTCAACTGGATTGCCTCCCCGATCAGCCGCCGGAGCAGGTTTGACAGCTCCGCCAGCACATCGGTCAGGTCCGTCACTTCCGGCCGTAATGTCTGCTGACGTGAAAAGGCCAGCAACTGACGCACCAGACCCGCCGCGCGGTTCGCATTCTGCTTGATCTGGTTAATATCGGAGTAGGATGGATCACCCACCTGATGCCGGAGCAGCAGCAGGTCGCAAAAGCCGATCATCGCCGTCAGCAGATTGTTAAAGTCATGCGCGATCCCCCCGGCAAGCTGGCCGACGGCCTGCATTTTCTGGCTTTGCGCAAACTGCACTTCCAGGCTTCGTTGCGCCGAGGTATCTATCACATGGACAAGCAATCGCCCGGCATCGGGATCCTCTCCGGCAATGGCGCTAATATAAAAGCTCGCGGCCCGTTCCGTCGCGCCAAGCAGCTTTACCTCAACAGAGGGCGCCGCCATATCACTCGCGCTCGCCTCGATCAGTTTTTGCTGCAGGAGGGCGTGGTCACTGTCCTGCACCAGCGTAGTCACATGGCTGCCGACAGCCTTGTTGATCACCGTCCCGGTCAGCGCCCGAAAGGCGGGATTCACCTCCCTTACGATGCCGTCTCCGTCCAGTAACAGGATACCGATGGGTGCCGCCTCGAAGAAACGCCGGAAATGCAGCTCTGCATTTGCAACCCGCTCCCGCCACTCCTGCTCCTGCAATAATTCCCGCACCACGGAACGGGCACCGAGCACGGTTCCTTCATCGTCGCGCACAATCGTCTGGGTGACATGAACGGGCAACAAGGAGCCATCACGGCGACGCAAGGTCAGTTCTCCTTCATAGAGCGGGCCGGTTGCAGAGAAAATCTCCATCAGGTCAAGCTGGTTTTCATTGGACTTGACGACCAGGTCCGTAAAAGCCATCTGGCTACCCGTAAAGTCTTCCTGCGGATAACCAAGCCAGTCGGCAAATATCCGGTTGGCGAACTGAAGCTTTCCATTGCCATCCAGAGAATAGAAGCCAACCGGTGCATTGTTAAAATATTCGGATAATTTCTGGCGGGCGATCCGCTCGTCTTCTTCAAGCCGGTGCTGGCGCGTCGTTTCCGTCACGTACCAGATAATATTATCCGGCATGACATCCATGGTATGGGCAAGAATTGAAAGCCAGCGACCATTTTTTGTCTCAATATCTATCCGCCCACCGGTAGTGCCGTCATAGACAGCGGTCTTCAGGAGCTTATCTATTTTCCCCCTGGCATTGGGGTCCGCCGAGAAATACTCCCCCAGTGTCTGCGCCGGTTCCTTCAGCGGGAGATCAAGAAGCTTGAAATAGGCGTCATTTGCATAAACGAAACGCCCGTCTTTCCTGGTCAACAGCCTCCCTTCCGGACTTGTGGAAATGATATCGGACAGGAGTTCGAGATTTCCACTCGCGGCTTGCCGCAAACCGTGAAAGATCAGGTACCAAAGTCCAATGCCCATCGCGGCAATGACCATGGCGCTCAGGATGATGATATTGACAAGCCCCAGCTCCTGCCCCAGAAGGGCGGAAATCACGATAAGCGCGGCGAGCAGGAAGAAGGCTGCAGCAAGCTGGCGGGCGTCCATGCCAAGGGAAAACTTTGGGTTGCGCCGCCGCCTGTTACTCAGTTTCTCCATCGGGTTCACTTAGCTTTTCTGCTTTTTCTTGTTCAGCCGCATGACATAGCCAATGATCTCGGCGACGGCCTTGAAATGTTCATACGGGATTTCTTCGTCGAGGTCGCAAGCCTTGTGCAGGGCGCGGGCAAGTGGCGGATTCTCGACAATGGGAATGTCATTCTCGTTCGCGATTTCGCGGATTTTGGCGGCAATATTATCCATGCCCTTGGCAACCACGACCGGCGCACGCTCATCTTCCGCCTTGTATTTCAGGGCGACAGCGAAATGGGTCGGGTTGGTGATCACCACATCCGCCTCCGGCACCGACTGCATCATCCGCTGGCGGGAACGCTCCGCGCGCAGGGCCCGAAGCCGGGCGCGGATCATCGGATCCCCTTCCGTCTGCTTGTATTCATCCTTGACTTCCTGCTTCGTCATGCGCAGTTCTTTAATGTGGTTGTAGCGCTGATACATGAAATCGAGACCGGCAATGACGCTCATCACCGCGACAACCCCCGCCAGCAGCAGCAATGCCTGGTCCTGTATCAGGTTAAGCACCTGCAGCACATCATAGGAAACAACGACGGGCAGTTGATCCATCGACGGAAGAACAAAAAGAATGGCTATGGAGCCAACAAGGGTAATCTTGAAGAGCCCCTTCAGGAACTCGACAATCGATTTCAGGGAGAAAAGCCTTTTGAATCCCTTCAGCAGTGAGAGTTTTTCCAGCTTCGGCTTGATCCGCTCAGCGGAGAAAACAGGCCGATGCTGTACCAGGTTTCCGATCAGGCCGGCGATCATCAATGTCCCGAGTGCCGGAGCAACCACCCAGATGATTTCCCAGCCAAGATCACCGAATACCTGACCGAGATGAAACCGGTCCGTCGCGATCGTATGCGGCTGCTCAATAAATATGAGAAGGTCATAGGTGAGGCCGTTGCCAAGCCCCGCGATGAAAATCATGACGACCAGCGTGATACCGATCGTCATGAACCAATGGCCAACCTCCTGCGATTTGGGAACCTGCCCTTTCTTGAAGGCATCTTCCAGCTTCTTGGCGGTTGGCTCTTCGGTTTTTTGGGCATCATCTGAATCGTCAGCCATTTGCCCTTACTCCCCGAGAAAACGCATTAGCGCTTCCTCGTAATAATTGATAAACCACATCATGCTAGCGCCGATTGTAATCGCCAAAATTGCAAATGAAAGAATAATCTGCAAAGGCATGGCGACAAAGAAGATCTGCACTTGTGGCATCAGCCGATTGATAAGGCCGATCCCCATATAGAAGGTAATACCGAAGACAAGAAACGGCGCGGACATCTGGAAGCCAAGCTTAAATGACAGTTGAACAAAATCCGTTATCAGTATGCTTATATTGCCAAAATCAGGAACCTCACCGACAGGGAAAAGACGATAGGTTGCAAAGGTCCCCTCAATAAAAATGTGATGCATGTCGGTAACGAATATCATCGTCAGTCCCATCAGCGTCAGGAACGTGCTGGTAATGGCACCCTGGGTCATTTGCGCCGGATCAAAAAACTGAGCGGCGGCAAGGCCGGATTGCTGCGCGATAATCGTTCCGGCGACATGCAAACTGCTGAGCAATATTCGTAAAACTCCCCCCATCACCAGACCAATCACGATTTCGCCCGTCAGAAGGAGGAGAAGCTCGATTGGTGTCGCAGGCTCCACCGGAAGCTGATCCACCGCGAAGGGCATTACCAGAAAACTTACCGCAAGAGCAAGCGCGAGGCGTATGCGGGGAGGTATAAACGCCTCTCCAAATCCCGGGACAACCATGAAGGCCGCGCCAAGGCGAATGAACACGAGAAGAAATGCGAAGATATTTACGCTGAGAAACTCATCCAGCATCTAGCGGCCACCGGCGGTCATATGCCCGAGATACGTTGGGCAATCTGTTCCATCAGCCCGATCATCGAGGAAATCATGAAGGGCATGAAAATGATCAAGGACAGAAAAATCGCCAGGATCTTGGGAACAAAAACCAGTGTCATTTCCTGCACCTGCGTCAGTGCCTGAATAAGCGCAATCACCAAGCCGACGGCAAGTGCGACGAGCATGACCGGTGCGGCTACCGCCAGCAGGACCCAAATCGCTTCGCGTACAACGTCGACGACATCGGTTGGGCTCATATCGCTTCAATCCTTTTGCTGTAATTAACCTTACAGCCTAGATTGGCATTTTTATGATGTCTTGATAAGCCTGAATTACACGATCACGCACGGCAACCACGGTTTCAAGGGTTGCCTCGGCATTGCTGACGGCGGTGACGATATCAGCAAGTCCGGCATTTCCTGTCACGGCTTCAAGGCTGATCTGTTCAGATGCGACGCCCGCATCAACCGCTGTCGTCCCGGCTTCTGCCAGCATTTCAGCAAAGCTCGGTCCGCCAGCTGCAGCGGCCGCATCGGAAGAGGCCGCATCCGGCTTGGCACCCAAGGCATTGTTAATCGCCTTTGAATAGGCTTGCGTTGCCGCGATTGCGCTCGTGTCAGCCATTTTCTACTCTCCGCTCGTCCCTATTCATTACTGCTGCAAAATTGACAGCGTCCGCATGATCATCTTTTTCGATGCCTCGATCACACCCAGGTTGGCCTGATAAGACCGCTGGGTTTCTTTCATGTCCATCATCTCAACCAGAGAATTAACATTGGGCATCTTGACATAACCGTCTGCATTCGCGGCGGGGTGGCTGGGGTTGAATTTCAAATCAAACTCCGTCCGGTCCTCGGAAATACGGCCAACCTGAACCTTCGTCACATTTGTTTCGCGATCGAGGACATTCCGAAAGGAGATAACTTTACGGCGATAAGGATCCTCGTCGGCTGACTTGCCCATACTGTCCTTGTTCGCCAGGTTCTCCGAAATCACCCGCATCCGCTGACCCTGGGCATCCATGCCCGAGGCTGAAATTGTCATTGTTTTTAAAAGATCCATGTTATCGGTATCCTTTCTTGATCCGTTTAACGGCGACCAAGGGCTGTTTTCAACATCCCCAGATTTTTCTTGTAGAGCGACGTCGTCAGTTCATACTGGATTTGCGTTTCTGCAACCTTCATCATCTCTTCTTCAAGCAGGACCGCGTTCCCGGTTGGCGTCGTTTTGCTTGAATCGCGATTGACCACTGTCTGGTAAGTCTTTATTTCATCAACAAAAATATGGCGCATATTCGTCCGGTTGATATCAACGCCGTCGTCTTTTTTCGGCCCTTCTATCATTTCGCGAAATTCCAGCGGCTTGAGATCCCGCGCCCGATAGTTCGGCGTGTCCGAATTGGCAATATTCTGCGCCAGCACATTCTGCCGGGCAGTGAGCCATTTCATTTTCTCCGTCAGGGCGGCGAAGAGCGGAATTTTATCCAAATTCATATCAAAATCGCTTCTGTTCGCGGTTCTTCCTGACCCTAAACTAGAAGAGAAACGTTAACAGACTGTAAATTATCGTCCTTACCGCGGCATAAGCCCAAAAAAAACGCCCCCGAAATCGGGAACGTTTTCATCATTTCAAATCCGGGGTTGCTGTCAGGCAGCCTCCCACGCTTCGGGCTCATAGTTCAGAATGCGATCCGCGAACTTCTCGATCAGGTTATCGTCGGCAAACTTGCCGGTGACCAGCATGTCATCGACATGGATGTCTTCCTCGACCAGTTTCACCCCTTTTTCCGTGAGCGCGTCATTCACTTCATCAAACGCGATGACAGAACGATCTTCCAGCAAATCCGCTTCTGCCAGAATTTTCGGCGCCCCTTCCACCAGAGCAACGGGCTTGTTGTCTTCCATGAAGCCGCGCATGAAACGGGCGGTTTGCGGGTTTGATATCAGACGATTAACGTGACGTGAACCACCCGGAATGACAACCGCATCAAAATGATGGGACATTGAGGTTGCCAGATGCGCATTTGCCGGGAAGAAGTGACCCCAGCCATTCCCATGCCAGCTATTCACAACCCCCTTTTCCGGGGAGACGATTTTAACGTTCGCGCCCGTCAGAACCAGGCTCTTGTGCAGGTTTGTCATATGGGATTCTTCAAACCCGTTGGCGACAAGAATGGCAACGGACTTTCCTTTTAATGCATTCTCCAGGTCACTCATATACACTTCACTCCTTATAGTATCTGGCATCCACCGCGCGCATTTTACTTTATTGAACGACGGGAGCATTCAATGTTGCAGGGCCAATCCCATTCCAGGATAGCCGATCGTGTCTCTACGACATTTGTTCAGTTTCTGTTGTGCAAATCGGAGCAGTTGCCCCTGTAAGTAATACTGCACAGTGCCGTCAACAATTCAAATTGGCTGTGTTGCCATTGTCCGGCGAACGGGAACATAATCCTTCCCTTTTAGAGTTGCAAGAGAGAAGTGACATGCATTGCCCGAATATAAGGCAAGATTGTAAAGAAAAATTAATTGTCCCGCTGTACGGTCACTAAAACTGGTCACATCCGGCCGGAGAGACGTATGACCCAAAACGAGAATGACCCTCAAAGCAGCGTAGACGGCGCCATTGCCGTTGCACTGAGCTATGGTGATAGTCCAGACACCCTTGCCCGGGTGACGGCGAGCGGAAAAGGCGAAATTGCTGAACAGATCTTGCAATTGGCCTTTGCTCGTGGTGTAAAGGTGCGCACCGATTCTGATCTTGCGCAGATACTGTCTGAAATCGAGGTTGATTGCCCGATCCCACTTGAGGCATTCGCTGCGGTTTCGGAAATTTTGTCGTACCTTTACCGGTGCCAGGATTAAGTGCCAGTTTGATAAATGTATGATCGATGGAAAACATGTCGACAATAAATTCGGATATTTCGGAACTGCTGAATGATATTTCGGTCTATCTGGAACAGACCCGGAATGGCATCATGATTGATATGAGTTCACTGCCGGAAAAAATCATCCGCGTTCAGGGCCGCGTCCAGAACGCGCCAAGGGACGACCGGCTTGAACTCACCAAATTCATGAATCAGGTCATGCAGTCGCTCAATACACTTTCCAATGAAATCCAGCAGCGCCATGATACTCTGGGTCGCGATATTCATGCACTGGAAAGCGGCGCGCGCAAAGAATAGTTTTCAAATCCGCCGAGGCCCGCTACTGTGTGTGCAAGACGCACAATTTGACCGGACGAATACAAAAATGGCAGGCATATGGAACCCGTACAATACCTGAAATATATTGTCGGCCTGCTCGTTGTTCTTGGCCTCATCGCGCTCATAACCCTGCTTGCCCGGCGATTTGGCATGGTCCCAAGGGCAACCCGCGACCCGTCCAGCCCGAAACGCCTTTCCGTCACCGATGTTATCTCAATTGATGCCAAACGGCGCCTTGTCCTGGTGAAGCGTGATGACCGGGAGCATCTCCTGCTGCTCGGGCCCGAACGGGATCTGGTGGTCGAGCAGAACATCTCTTTAAAAAGCAGCACGGAACAGGGCAGTATGACACCTCATGAGTAAATTTTCCAAAATTCGCGGTTTGCGCTTTTTGACAGAATACAAAGGCTCCCTGCTCGCCCTTACCTTTGCGCTTGCGATGCTGGCGCTCCCGCTGGAGGTTCTGGCACAATCCCTGTCCCTCGATTTGGGGGATGATGCCGGTCCGCTGACCGGCCGGATCGTCCAGCTTGTTGTTCTGATGACGATCCTCAGCCTCGCCCCGGCTATCCTGATTGTCACAACATCTTTTACGCGGATTGTTGTCGTCCTCTCCCTCCTTCGAAGCGCGCTCGGCGTACAATCGACGCCGCCGAATGTGGTGATTATCTCCCTCGCCCTGTTTCTGACGGCCTTTATCATGGCGCCGACTTTTGAAAGTGCCTACGAAAACGGAATTGTCCCCCTGATTGAGGAGCAGATTGACGAGGAGGAGGCCTTCGAACGTACTGTCGCCCCCTTCCGGACATTCATGCTTCAACATACCCGTGAAAAGGATGTCCTGCTGTTCATGGACCTGAGCGCGGCACCGGCGGCGGATGAACCTGAGGCAATCCCCCTTAAAGTTCTCGTCCCGGCCTTCATGATCAGTGAACTCAAGCGGGCCTTTGAAATCGGCTTCCTGCTCTTCGTACCCTTTATCGTGATCGACATGGTCGTGGCCTCCATCCTGATGTCGATGGGCATGATGATGTTGCCTCCGGTGATGATATCGCTCCCCTTCAAGCTGATCTTTTTCGTGCTTGTCGATGGCTGGAACCTGGTGTCGAAAAGCCTGGTTGAAAGTTTCGTCAATGGGCCGGGCTAGCGGCCGCAAATCCGTTCGCTGGTTTTCCTCGCTGAAAAAGGCGTGGCTTTTCATTGCCCTTATAGCCGCTTTTGCAGGCAACTATGTTCTGTCCCCGCAATTCTCCGGCCCGCAAAGTGAATCTGGTACTTCATCGATTGCATCCCCAGCCCTCAACCTCCCCCATATTTTCGATGGCGAGATCAACAGCCGGGGCAAGCCCGTCGGCTTTCATGTCGCCCCGCGCGAAAGCACCAACCCGCACGCACGAATAAAGAACATACTTTCCGGGCCAAACCAGGTTGGAGTTTATACCGCCACTGTCGAGATTTACGATCCTGAGGAAAAACGGTGGAAGGAAAAATTCTCCAGCTTTTTTCCGGATAACCTGACGAAAGAGGAAGTCATCGACAGCATCCTTTTCGCTATATCAAATAACGAGCTGCAGAAAGGCGCGCGTTGGCGCGGACGATCTGGCCACGGCTTTCTGATCGAAGGCTACCGTGCGCCGAACGGGTATGTGAATACAGCATATCCGCTATATGTCGCCGATTGAGGGAATTCAGGATGCTTGAGATATTCATGAACCGCGACAAGGCAACAGGTTTAATAAGGGCAAAAATATCGCCTGAAAACAAAATGCTGGAGGAATTTCTTGAAGCGGAGATTCAAGGTGATATCGCCCTTATCGACTACCTGTTTGATAAGGCGGCAGATGCGCCCGGTGGCGAATTTGAGATCAATGGAAATGCTTTCTCCCTCACCATGACGGCGGATAGCTATCTGATTGAATCGCTTTTCGATGAAAGCGGGCAACGACAGGAAGGCGCGCGTGAAGATCTTTTCTATCTTTTAGACCGGTGGCGGGCATTTATAATTGACGGCAATTTGTCATCTTAACGTTTTGTTAATAAACATGCCCTTATAAAGTGTTTATATGGAATATTATATTCTTATAAAGTTTATTTCAAATTGTATTGATTGGAGACAATCATGACAACGATACTAGGTTCCGCAATCAGCGGGATGTCGGCAGCGACAAAGCGGGTCGAGGTTTCCGCGCAGAATATTGTCAACGCGGGCAGTGTCGGAACGCCCGACGCTAAAGGTGAAAATGAATCCTATAAGGCGGTCGAGCCGGTCCAGACCACCGATGAGACCGGCGCGCCAACCGTAAAGGTTCGTGAACGCGACCCGGCGACAGTCCATGTTTTTGCCCCCTACAGTCCACTTGCCAATGACGAAGGGCTCGTTGAAAGCCCGAATGTGGATTTGGCGAGTGAAATCATAAACCAGAATCTTGCGGTACATAGCTACAAGGCGAATGTGAAAATGTTCGAAGTCTGGAATGAACTGCAGAAAGTAACGCTCGATATCAAGAGTTGAGGTCGTCCAGCCTTTTAACCAGCAGATTTGGCTTAAAAAGACCCGCGACGGTACAGGCACCGCCAAGATTTTCGAGAATAACAGGAACGAGACTCGCCTTTGGTTCAACGGGTAGCCGGTAGGCGGCGGGCCAGCCCTCCTCAACCACGACATCAATATGCCGCGGATCAAGTGCGAGTCCTTCTCCTGTGACCTTCATGCGCGCCTCCTTCGCGGTCCAGAGCCAGAAGAACATCTGGCTCCTCTCCACGCCCGCTAGATTAGCCAACAGCTCCTGTTCCGAAGATGTGTAGTAGTGCCGACTCAGGTCATCTATCTCGACCTTTCGATCAAACAGCTCGACATCTATTCCGACATGGCCACGGTTTGACACAGCAAAAACGGCAACGTCCTTGGAATGGGACATATTGAAATAGAGTTCGGCGAAAGCAATAAACGGTTTGCCTTGTGTCTCTGTCTTGATGGGAATTGCGTCCGCCGGCAAATCAAGATAGGCGGCCAGAATATGCCGCATCTGGCCATGCGCCCGCACATAGCGATGCCGGTGCAGGTCGAAATGAAAGCGCTCTGCCCGCGCCTTCTCGGCGCCGCTTAACACACGCCAGCAACTTTCCAGATCGAGCGGCCCCTCGCCGCTGATATCGGCATGATAGACATGCGTATCTTTGTCACCAAATCTGTTCATACCACCGCCCGGAACCCATTAACCTACTTACCAATTGAATATCCATCGTCAGATTGTAAACACTCACTCTAATCAAATGAAGGCAATTTCGCCCACTGATCAAAAGGACGGCTCCCTTATTGTAACAATTGATCACGATCAATGCACTTTGCGCGATTAAGGCTAGGATAAATTGCACCTTTGTTCAGAAACAGGGAGGCAGGACATGTCACAGGTTATAGCAAAACTTGAAGAAGATCACCGGCGGATGGCTGTTCTGCTCAAGCTGCTGGACCGGGAAATGGAAAGTTTTTCGAAGGGACATGCGCTCGATTTTTTCCTTATCGAGACGGTGTTGGACTATATGTTGAATTTTCCCGATCTTTGTCATCATCCGATTGAAGACATTATCAAAGAGCAGCTTGACCTTCAGGAAACCGGCGCGACAAAGGCCACGCGTGATCTTTGCAGTGAACATGAAAAGCTCTCCGGGATGACGCGTCGGTTCGCGGCGGCTGTACAAGTAGTTCAAAACGAGGAAACCCTTCCAAGAGAGCATCTGATCAAACTTGCTGAGGAGTATCGTGATTTTCTTTTCCAGCACATGAAATACGAAGAAACTGAGTTTTTCCCCGCGGCGCAAAAACACCTCAGCCCACAAGACTGGGAGATGATCGAAAGAAGAATGGGAGACAAGGCGGACAAGCTTTTCGGGCGCGAAGCGGATAGAGAATACAGGGCATTGCACAAGGTCATCGTTGACTGGAATGGCAGGCAATCGGTAAAAAACTAGACGGCTATCGCGTTCGCCAGGCCTGCGTCCGCTTCAAAATGCCCTTTGAGACAATCAGATGAAGGATACGCGCGGCCGCATTGGTATAGAAAATCATCATCCCCATGGCCGCAGCGGGCGCGACATCGCCTGCATCATCCATATTCAGCACGGCGACGGACGCAAGCGCCGTATCCGTGGAATAGAGAAATACCACCGCTGATACCGTCGTCATGGCATTGACGAAAAGATAAATCGCAATGTCAAGAATGGCGGGCATGCAGACCGGCACCGTGACCCGCGCAAAAAGCCTGTAGAACGGTTGTTTCAGCGATGCGGCAACGGATTCAAACTCACCATCCATCTGCTTGAGCGCCGTCACCGCCGTCAAATGCGATACCGTGTAGAAATGGGTGATGGTGACAATCACCAGAATTGCCATCGTGCCATAAAGGGCGCTTAGCGGATTGTCGGGATTGTTGAAAAAGAAAATATAAGCAAGTCCCAGAACCATGCCCGGGATCGCCATCGGCAACATGGCCAGAAACTGGAACAGGCTTCGTCCTGTGCGGAACCCCCGCGTCTTGTCCACCATATAGGCGCCGATGAAGACGACAATTGTGCCAAAAAATGCGGTGAGTACTCCCAGCTTGATGGAGTTGCGATAGGCATCCCATCCACCGCCGTCCATCAGGTCGAAACTGTAGTTCTTGAGGCTGAGGGAAAGATCATAGGGCCAGAACTTGATCAGGGCGGCAAACTGGCAAACCCCTAGAATACCAAGAATGAAGACCGCGACCAGGCTGCAGTAAACAAAGCAGATACTGTCGAAACGCCGGCTGGGTTTTGGCTCATACACAACCGAGCGGGCCGAAAGCAGCGCGACCTGCTTCTTCTGAACCTGCCGATCGACAGCGAAGGCGAGAAACGCCGGCATCAGCAGAACCACGGAAACCACGGCTCCCATCTCAAAATTCTGCTGCCCAATCACCTGCTTGTAGATATCAACCGCCAGCATATTATATTGTCCGCCGATGACCTTCGGCAGGCCAAAGTCGGTTATCACCAGATTAAAGACAACAAACGCGGCCGATATCAGGCCATAGCGCGCACCCGGTATCGTAACAGTCCAGAAAGTCTTCCAGGCGCTGGCCCTGAGCGAAATCGCCGCCTCATACAGCCGCGCGTCGGAAATGGCGAGGGCGGTCGTGATAATGATCATGGCATGGGGAAAGGTGAAGAACACCGAGCCCAGAACGATCCCATAGGGCCCGTAGATGGATTCCCCCATCATCAGTTCTTTCAGCATCCCCTGATTGCCAAAGAGATAGACCAGCGCAATCCCCGGCAGCAATGACGGCACCAGTATGGGCGCCATGGCGATCAGGCGAAATGCCCCCTTGAAACGCATACAGCTTCGGCTGAGCGCATAGGCGAATGCAAAGGCCAGGCTGACGGTTATGATAGTGCTGACAACAGAAATAAAGATGGAGTTACCGATAGACTGAAACAAGGAGGGCGTTGAAAAGTAGGTAGCGAAGTTACTTAAACCGACAGACTTGATCGGCCTCAACACAACCTTTCGAAAGGTGCTTGAATCAACCTCGATCCATTCCGTTCCGACTTTACGTTCCGATCCGATCAGATAAACTGTTTCCGGCGTTGTTCCGCGGATTTTGTAGAGAACGGGGCTTCTGAAACTGAAATCGGGAAATAGCGGAACCAGGCTCAAACGACCGTCACTGCTGGTCGCCATATCGTCTTCCGGGATGGTGTTAAGTTTCTCGTTCAGGGCGGCGGCGGAGAAAATCTCCCCGCTGAAATTTCCTTGCTCGTTGCTTACCTGCAGCTCAATTTGCGACAGGTTGAACTGAAACGTTGAGAATGCCTTTGAGAGCATCGCATAGAGCGGAAACGCCAGCGTCACCAGAAGATAGAGCGCAATCACAAGAATAAATGAGCGCATCAACCAGTCGTCACGCCCAAGCCTGGCGGCAAGCGGGCGTCCTTCGGGCAAACGATCCTGTGTTGTCACCGACATCAGAGATCATCCTGTTTGGCGGCAAAAATCTTGAGCCGGTTTCCGGGAATCTCAACCGCCATGTCCATATTTTCCGCGATATCCACCCGTCTGACGGCATTAATGGAAAAGTCCGCGAATATTTCAACATCGCCAAGTGTGTCACTCAACAATCTTGTCCGCCAGAAGGAGCCGAGAAACTCCATCTCCTTCACGCGGCAGGCAATGGCATTTTCCGTCGCTGCGATCTTGTCATGAAAATAGGCGCCGTGGGGAACAATATCCTCCGGACGAACCGCCGCGATAACCTCTGTTCCTGCCGGGAAGTCATGGTCGCCGCAAGTGAATATCTTCGTGCCGATTTTAACGGCCGATTTGCCCTCCGCTGTTTTCTCGACGGCGGTTGCCGCAATCTGGTTCATTTCCCCGATAAAATCGGCAACGAACAACGTCGCCGGTTCCCTATAAATTTCTGTCGGTGTCCCGATCTGTTCAATCACCCCATGGTTCATGACCACGATCCGGTCCGCCATTGAAAGCGCCTCTTCCTGATCATGGGTAACCATTACCGTGGTGATTCCGAGCTTGCGCTGCAGCTCCTTCACTTCATGGCGCAGATGAACGCGGACCTTGGCATCGAGGGCAGACAGAGGCTCGTCCAGCAGGAGCAATCCCGGGGACATGGCTATGGCCCGGGCAAGCGCTATCCGCTGTTGCTGACCACCGGAAAGCTGAGCCGGGTATTTCTTTCCTTGTTCCGGGAGCCCGACAAGCTCCAGAAGCTCAGCTACCCGGGCGGAAATGACTGCCCTCGACAATCCGGCATTCTCCAGACCGAAGGAAATATTCTTCTCAATTGTCAGATTAGGAAAGAGCGCGTACGACTGGAAAACAATACCAAAATCCCGCTCGGCAGGCGGCAGGTTGGAAATATCCTTTCCCGCTTGCTCAATACGGCCGGAGGTTTGCAGATCGAGGCCGGCAATAGCCCGGAGCAATGTCGTCTTTCCACAACCGGAGGGTCCGAGGAAGCAAACAAACTCGCCATCGGAGATACTGAGTGAGATATTTTTCAGCGCGATGAAATCGCCAAAGGCTTTCCACAAATTGTCTATCCGAAGATAGGATTCCTTTTGGCCACTGTCGGCGCTTTTCTCAAGCAAAGTCTCCGCACCCATTATACCCCCTTATGATAATCCGGCGTCATTTCAATCAGTATAAAAAGAAGGCACCGCAATTGCGATGCCTTCTTTTCTCAAACTGTATAATCAGCTTTTAGGTTCGGATTTGGAATCGTACCGTTTCTGCCATTCCTCAAGAATGGCCGCGCGGTTGTTGGCCGCGAACTCGAAATCGTTGTCGATCATCTTCTCCGTCAGGTTTTCCGGGAAGAACTCAACCGGCTTGGCAACACCCGGATAGGCAACGACGGCATAACCCGTATTATACATCACGTTTGCTTCCTTGGTGACGGTCCAGTCGACCAGCTTCTTGGCATCTTCCATATTGTCCGTACCGGCGACAATGGCAGTTGCTTCCATATCCCAGCCGACACCTTCTTCGGGCACGATAATTTCAATTGGCGCGCCATCTGCCTTGGATTTAGCTCCGCGGAAGGCAAAAGAAATACCAATCGGAATTTCACCGGACGCCGCCAGCTTGCAAGGCGCGGAACCGGAATGGGTATAGCGGGCAATATTCTCATGCAGGGCGTCCATATATTCCCAGCCACCGTCTTCACCGAACATCTGAAGCCAGCTGGAAACATCCAGGAATCCGGTGCCGGATGAATTCGGGTTCGGCATGATGACATGGCCCTTATACTCAGGCTTCGTCAGGTCTTTCCAGGAAGTCGGAGCTTTTAGGCCGAGTTTTTCGCCTTCCACTGTATTGAAGCAGACAGAGGCAACCCAGGCGTCCATGCCTGTCCATGCCGGCGGTGTGCTTTTATCGACAAATTTCCTGTCGAGTTTTTCAACGCCAACCGGCGCATAAGGCTCCAACATGCCTTCCGACTTCATCAGCAACAGCGATGTAGCCGCCAGCCCCCAGATCACATCGGCCTGCGGATTGTTCTTCTCTGCCAGCAGTTTGGCGGTGACGACGCCCGTGGAGTCACGGACCCATTTGATCTCGATATCCGGATGGGCCTTGTTGAATTCTTCGGCATAGCGTTTCAGGTCTTCCGCCTCAACCGCTGTGTAAACGGTCAGCTCGCCCGCCGTCACATTGCCCGCAACCAACAGGCCGCCAACAGATGCCAAAGCCACCTTCTTAAAGTCTACCATAGTCTCGCTCTCCCTTAGTAAGTAGTTTAGAAATAACTAAAATAAATCCGCCCTTTAGGATCAAAACTGACCTTCATCCGGACCTTGATCTATCGATACTCATTTCAATACTGGCGTAATGTGACAAATAGAAGAAATCTATTATACTTATGGATATATAAAAATAAACGATATTACCATAATACGCAAAGACGTTGGGGGCGCCTGTTTCGGTGACTATACCACTATTCAGTCGGCCATGGCAGTGAATAGGTTTTAACGTTAGTAAAGAATTTCATTGCTTCCAGAACTCCCTCCTTGACCCCATTACCCGAATCCTTCACGCCGCCAAAAGGCGACATCTCGATACGATAGCCGGGCTGCTCCCAGATATTGACGGTCCCGACATCGAGCCCGTCTATAAACCGCGTAATCCGGTCAAGACGGTTGGTGCATACGCCCGCGGACAGGCCAAACGGCGTCGAATTGGAGATTCTCATCAGCTCCACATCATCATTGGGCACCCGCACGATCGGCACGATCGGCCCGAAAGTCTCCTCAAACACCAATTCGCTGCCATGCGGAACGTGGTCAATGACGATGGGCGGCAGCAATGCCCCCTGCCGACCCGGATGATAGAGGATTTTCGCGCCCTGTTTCTCGGCGGCGAACACGCGGCTCTCAAAAATCTCTGCCGCCTTTTCATGAATGACGCACCCAAGCTGGGTTTCCGGATCCTGCGGATCGCCAAACCTGATTTTCTTCGCCTTTTCAAGGATGTGCGGCACGATCTTGTCCGCGATATTCTCCTGAACAAGAATGCGTTTGACGGCGGTACAGCGCTGTCCGGAATTGCCCGTCGCTCCGGCGACAGCGATTTCTGCAGCCCTGATCAGGTCCTCATCGCTCAAATCATCGAGGATGATCAGCGGATCGTTCCCGCCAAGCTCCAGCGCGAGGCGCTTGTATCCCGCCTTGGCGGCGATCATCTTGCCGACCGGGACACCGCCCGTGAAGGTTATGATATCAATCTGCTCATTGATGATCATTTCCTCGCCGATGTCCTGCGGCCAGCCGGTGACGATCTGAAACATTTCCGGTGGCAATCCCGCCTCATAGAGAATATCGGCAAGCGCAATTGCGGTTAGCGGTGTCTGCTCCGTCGGTTTGCAGACAACGCAGTTATTCGTGGCAATAGCCGGGGCGATCTTATGGGCCACCATATTGAGCGGATGATTGAACGGGGTAATCGCCGAAATAACGTTCACAGGTTCCCGTTTGGTGTAGATTTTACGGGCCTTGCCATGGGGTGTCAGATCACAGGAGAAAATCTGCCCGTCATCGAGAATGGCAAGCTGGCCCGCGAGGGTGAAAACGTCATAGGCGCGACCGGTTTCATAGAGCGCATGCTGATGACAAATACCGAGTTCCAGCGTGATGACCTCTGCCAATTGCTCCCGCCGCTGACGGAGGAGTTCTGCCGCCCGGAAGAGAATTTGCTGCCGCTCATAGCGGGTCAGCTTCGGTTTGTACCTTGCCGCAATCTCAAACGCCTCGCGCGCATGGTCGGCAGTCCCGGCAGGAACCGTTCCGATCACTTCATTGGTATACGGATAGCGAACCTCGACGACGTCCTTCGTGGTGACTTTCCGGCCGCCGATCCGCATGGCTTCCTTGCGGATAGAACGTGCCGCTTTTGCAGAGGTCATCCTGTTCATTTGGCAAACGCCGTCGCAGCGGCTCTCGTCACATAGTAAAAGGCATCATAGTTGTGAAGCTCCGGCGCCTCCGGCAAATCAGGCATCGCCACATTCACGATAAAGGGAATGACCTGTTCACTCAATCCGCCATGGGAGCGCAGCGGCACGTCAAGCGCCGTCAGGTCATGACGATCCGCCGATGTTCCAAGCACCTGATTCTCTCCCGAAACAATCACGATATCGCCGATCCGGTCGGCAGGCAGGTCAAACCGGGCCGCCGCCGCCTCCCGATCCAGCACGAGATCGATTCCCTTCGTTGCCCGGAGTTTTTCGATCACCGCCGCCTTGTCCACCTCTGGTTTTAAATATGCCGTTGCGAAGGAACCGAGCGCACCGTGATGAACGACATACGGGTCCGTGATGGGAAGTATGACCCGGGCAGCGCCATCGCCAATCGACTGGTCCAGCAGATCCTGCAAATAGATCACATCCGGCGTCCCGTCTGCCTTATACTTGGCTTTCATTCCATGATCGGCGGTGACGATGATTGCGGCTCCCAAGGAGTCCAGCTTCGTCAGGTAGGAATCAAACATCTCGTAGAAGGCGTTGGCATCCTTTGTTCCCGGGGCGGCCTTGTGCTGGACATAGTCCGTGGTCGTGAGATACATCAGGTCCGGCATGAAGGATGTCATCAGCTTGACCCCGGCGTTGAAGACATATTCGGAAAGTTCCGCGGAATAGACACTCGGCACCGGGATATCGAGTTCTTCCGATGCGTTATCGACGCCATGCTCCTCGCGGGTTGTTGTGTCGGATTTCTCCGTTGAAAAGCAGATTGCCCGTCCCTCATCAAATTTGAGGCCATGCCCGAGAAGCGCCCGCAGCTTGTCCTTCGCCGTGACGATAGCGATGCGCGCACCCGCGTCATAAAAACTCTTGAAGATCGTCGGCACCCGAAGGAATTTGGGATCATTCATCATCACCTCTTCCCCGGTGTCGGGGTCGAGGAGGAAGTTCCCGCAAATGCCGTGCACGGCAGGCGGCTGACCTGTCGCAATCGACATGTTATTGGGGTTGGTGAAACTCGGGATGACGCAATGGGCAAGCTGCATGGTGCCTTTTTCCCGAATGCGCTTCATCGTCGGCATCACCCCGGCATCGATTGCCGCATCAATATAGGCAGGCTCGCATCCATCAAGACAGATGACAACTGCCGTCCGGCCCGGAAAGGGATAGCTCCGGTCGTTTACAGTGATATCGTTTCGGGACATTTTATTCATGGCTTCATAGCTCCAGTTCAGAAATTCTAGGCGGCCAGCCGGGCACGTTCTTTCAAGGCGGATTCCGGCGGACAGGCGCTATCTACATTCATTTCGGCCAGCGACTCACGGGCGGCCTCCACAACCTGGCGCATGACATGCTCATCCAGTCGCCCGATGCAGCCCACGCGAAAGCTGTCCACCACCGTCAGCTTGCCCGGATAAATGATAAAACCGCGACCCTTCATCAGATCGTAAAACTGCGGAAAGCTGAAATTCGGATGGGCGGGATTAAAGAAAGTGACAATGATCGGCGATAGCCAGCGATCCTTGAGCAAGGTCTCAAACCCGAGCCCCCGCATACCGGCCACCATGACATCCCGGTTTCGCAGATATCGCGCGAGCCGTCCGGGCGCCCCGCCCTCCTGCTCATGCAGGCTGAGCGCTTCCATAAAGGCGGCGACGGTGTGGGTTGGCGGTGTAAAGCGCCACTGGCCCGTTTTCTTGAAATTGACCCATTGCTGATGCACATCAAGACTGAGGGAATGGCTGTTCCCTTCTGCGGCTTCCAGCGCCGACCTGCGGGCGATAATAAAGCCAAAGCCCGGCACACCTTCTATACATTTGTTGGCGGAAGACACCATGGCTTCAAACTGCGTCTTGCGAATATCAAGCGGAAGCGCACCGAAAGCACTCATGGAATCAATCAGCAACTTACGCCCCGCCGCCGCAACGACTTCGGATATTTCCTGAACAGGGTTGAGAATACCGGAACTGGTTTCACAATGGACCAATACAACATGAGTGATTGCCGGATCGTTCGCCAGTGCCGCAGCCACCTCATCCCCGCGCGGCGGCATATAGTCGCCCTTGTCAATCACCAGATGGTTGCGCCCAAGATAGCGCAGCGATTCTGCAATCCGCTTGCCATAGGCTCCGTTCACCAACACCAGCGCCTTGCTGTCCTTATCAAGGAAGGAGCCAAGCATTGCCTCCACCGCGAATGTGCCGCTTCCCTGCATCGGGACGCAGTCAAATTCCGTGCCGCCTTCTCCGGCGATGGCCAAGAGCTTCTGACACATGCTTGCCGTCATCGCCCGAAAATCGCCATCCCACGACCCCCAGTCCCTCAACATCGCCTGCTTGACTTTCAGCGCGGTTGTGAGCGGGCCGGGTGTCAATAAATAGGGCTCGCCCATATGTGGAGGGGGAAACGCCACACCGGATAATTTGTCATGATCCATTGCCATAGCTTTATACCCTCTCCCAGGTAAAATAATCGCCGAATGTGATCCAGAACGTAATTCGCGACCTAATATTTGTAAAATCGTTATTTAAAATCGAATCATAAATCTAAACGATAGTTTTAGCACTCAATCAGTCTTTGGGTTATAGTTTTACTGATTCGTACATTCGATCGGACAAATTATGCGGTATGTTCAACTTCGCGCCTTCCACTATGTTGCCATTCAGGGCGGATTTTCACGGGCAGCAGAAGCGTTATCACTCACGCAACCGGCAATTTCGGACCAGGTGCGTAAATTAGAGACCGAGTATGACGTTTTATTGTTCAACCGGCAGAAAAAGCAGATCACCCTTACGGAATTTGGAAAAAAGCTGCTGGAAATCACTCATCGCATGTTCGATGTGGAGGATCAGGCGCATGTCCTGCTATCGGAATCGCGCGCGCTCGGTTCGGCGAAGCTGCGGATAATTGCTGATTCCGTACAGCATCTGAACCCGATTCTGGGCCCCTTCCGGCAGAAATATCCGGGAGTCTTTATTTCCGTCAGCACAGGGAACACAACTGAAATTGTTGATACGCTCTGCAGCTATGAAGCAGATATCGGTGTACTTGGGGAAATTCCCGAATCCCGTGAATTCGAAATCGTCAAGCTGAGTTCCACCCCGATCATCGCCTTTGCGTCAAAGAAAAGCTCGGCAGCGAAGATGAGCTCAATCTCCCTGCAGGAGCTGGCTCGGCAACCGCTGGTCCTTCGGGAAAAGGGATCGAAAACCCGTCATAAACTGGAACAGATCGCCGCGGCGCAAGGAACGACCCTGAGGCCGTCTATTGAGGCGGTCGGGCGCGAGGCTATCCGCGAAATCGTCGCGAGCGGCGCCGGTATCGGCATCGTCTCGGAAGCGGAGTTCGGCTATGATGAACGGCTGTGCAAAATCCCGATTTCCGGCTGCAATCCCCTCATGGATGAAGCCCTGATCTGCCTCAAGGAGCGCGGGAAAGGCAACCTTGTAAGCGCCTTTATGAAAATGGCGCGGGAGCGCGTCATTCCGGTCTTGGCTTAAGTGTCCGTCGCCCGGTCTATGACCCGTTGCAGCATCGGTGCATAATAGTCAAAGGATCTGGTTTTCCTGCCCGGCACCTTGGCCTCGTCATCCCATTTACGAACCTGCACTATTGCCGCGACATCACTATTTCCGGCGAATCTTTTCGCCGCTTCCGGCGTCATCGGGCCGCCCTGCAATTTCAGGCTGAGCACGGAGGCATCTGACAACCTGGCGAAATAATCCGGATCCGTCGCACAAAGATACCGCTTTGCAGAAACATGATGGCGGACGCAGTCTGTCACCATTTTCGGGAAATAGGGCGCGATAATCGCGGCCCCTGCCCGGTCATGGTGACTGTCGATGCCAAGCTCGGCCGCGTTGTCCGGAAATTCATTTGTAAAATGCCCGATGTCATGCAAGAGCGCGGCAACAATCATCTCTTCGCTCGCGCCGGCCTCTTCCGCCAGCTGGGCGCTCTGGTACATATGCTCGGATATTGTGACCGGCTCTCCCAGATACTCTTCCGCGCCGCGCCGCTCGAAAATACCGGCGATAAAATCGACAACATTATCCTTGGTTATTTCGGAAAAGTCAGGCTTGATCATCGGTAACTCTCTATTTCAAAAATCATTGCCGGACCCGGCTCATCGATGGATCGACAAGCGGCTTCAGATGCACCTCACACGGGACACGGGTGAGCGCCACATCAAGTTCATAGGTTCCGCCCAGAACGAAGTCCGCATCCACGCCCGCCGCATTGCGAACATATCCATAGCCGATGGATTTTGCAATTGTATGGCCATAGCCACCGCTCGACAGCCAGCCGACCCGCTCCCCGTTCCTGTAAATGGTCTCCCGTCCGAGCAAGACAACCTCCGGATCATCCACCGTAAAGCAGGCGAGGATTTTTTTGACGCCCCTGCTTTTCTGTACCTCAATGGCAGTGCGACCCTTGAAATCACGGCCGGATTTGAGCTTGACGGCCCAGCCGAGCCCCGCCTCAATCGGTGTATGATCCGGGCCGATGTCTGCCCCCCACGCCCTGTATCCCTTTTCAAGGCGGCAGCTTTCAATGGCGCGATATCCGGCATTGACAAGGCCAAGGTCCCGACCCGCCGCCATCAGCGCATCATATACGGCGCCCGCATGTTCGACAGGCAGGTGCAGTTCCCAGCCCAGTTCCCCCACATAGGTTATCCGAAGCGCCCGGACATGGCATCCTGCAATCGTTATATTCCTGAAGGTCGCGAACGGGAAAGCCTTATCTGACACATCATCCGAGGTGATCTTTTCAAGTATTTTCCGCGCATTCGGCCCCATCAGGGAGAGGACGGACATCGCCGGTGTAATATCGGTCAGTTCCGCCGCCATGCCGGATGGGATGTTGCGTGAAATCCAGTTGAAATCATGCGTGGCGAAGCCCGTGCCGGTAACGATGTAATATTCATCCCTGTCGATCCGCGCCGCCGTAAGGTCACATTCAATCCCGCCCCGATCGTTCAGCATCTGGGTATAGGTGAGCGATCCGGCGGGCTTTGTCACATCATTCGCGGCGATCCAGTCCAGTGCCGCCTCGGCGTCCGGGCCTTTCAGGGTGAATTTCGCGAAGGATGTCTGATCGATGAGGACTGCCGCCTCCCGCGCGGCGCGATGCTCCCGCGCGACAGCCTTAAACCAGTTGGCACGACCGAAGCTGTATTGATCTTCCGGTTCTTCTCCCGCCGCAAGGTCTGCAAACCAGTTTGGTCGCTCCCATCCCAGCTTCTCCCCGAAACAGGCCCCTGCTGTCTTCAGTCGCCCGTAAAGCGGTGACGTCCGGTTAGGGCGACCACTCGTATATTCTTCATGCGGCCATGCCATGATGTAATGCTTGCCATAGGCTTCAACCGTGCGCGTCCTGATCCAGTCCGTGTCAAAATGCACCCGGCCAAACCGGCGAATATCAACGGCCCAGAGATCATAGGGCGGCTCTCCCTTTGCAACCCATTCCGCCAGCACCATGCCAGCCCCGCCACCGGAGGCAATCCCGAATGCGTTGAAGCCCGCGCCGACGAAGAAGTTCTTAAGCTCCGGCGCCTCACCCAGAATAAAGTTTCCATCCGGCGTAAAACTTTCCGGCCCGTTGACCAATTCCTTGATCCCCGCCGTCTCCAGCGCCGGAACGCGGCCAAGCGCAAGCTCCATCATCGGCTCGAAATGCTCGAAGTTGGACGACAGTAATGTATAGTGAAAATCATCCGGGATGCCATCCGTCGCCCAGAGTATGGGGTTTGGCTCATAGCCACCCATGACGAGGCCGCCGACTTCCTCCTTGTAGTAGGTGAACCGATCCGGGTCGCGCAAGGTCGGCAGGTTGCGCGGCAGATCCTTGATCGGTTCGGTGATAAGATACTGATGCTGAACCGGGACGAGCGGGACATTGACGCCAAAGCGACCCGCGAATTCCCGCGTCCATTGCCCGGCGCAGCAAATAACGATTTCACATTGAATAAAGCCGCTATCTGTCTGAACGCCCTTTATTTTTCCGTTCTCAATTCTGATGTCCGTCACGGCGGTATCTTCAAAAATCGTCGCCCCGGCCAACCTTGCACCCTTCGCGAGCGCCTGGGTGATGTCGGAGGGGTTGGCCTGCCCGTCGGTTGGCAGGAAAGCCGCGCCGATGACATCATCGATGGTCATGATCGGCCAGAGATCGCGCGCCTCGGATGGCGACAGCAGTTGCATGTCCAGCCCGAAGGATTGCGCCGTTGCCGCCTGCCGCCTGACCTCTTCCCACCTCGCCTCATTACAGGCAAGACGAAGCCCGCCGTTCATCTTCCATCCGGTTCCGAGGCCGGTCTCCTCTTCCAGCCGGTTATAAAGATCGACGGAGTAGCCCAGAAGCTGGGTGATATTGGCGTTGGACCGAAGCTGCCCGACCAGCCCGGCGGCATGAAAGGTGGTACCGGAGGTGAGCTTCTTCCGCTCCAGCAACACGGTATCGCTCCAGCCGAGCTTCGCCAGATGATACGCCGTCGAGCAACCGACAATCCCGCCGCCGATCACAACGGCCTTCGCTGTTTTGGGGAGTTCTTTCATGAACGTCTCTTACATTTGCCGGAAATCGTCATAGGCGTGTTCGAACCTCGCTATATTTTCTTCTGTGTAGGCCGGATAGTCAAAATCCAGCCCGGAATAAATTTCAGAGACCATGCTCCACATGGTTTCGCGTAACAGCGACGCTGTTTTCATTGCGGAATATCGCCGCCAGAGCGCAAGGTCAACGGCGCACTCGAAATAGGTTTCCAACAGATATTTCTCAGCGCTTTCCAAAAAACCATTGTTTGAGGCAAGACCGCCGAGGTCAAAAAGCGGCGTGTTATATCCGGCATAATCCCAATCGATCAGCCAGAGCCTGCTCCCATCATCGAGGAAATTCGCGGCGAGCAGGTCGTTGTGGCAAAAGACGGTTTCCGGTGCTCCTGCCGCCTCTTCCAGTTCTGAGGCAGCCTCCAACAGCTCCGCCAGCTTCCCGATATGCCGGCTACCCTCGTTTTTCAGGGTTTCACCATAGTCTAGCAAAATATTGAAGACGTCGAAATTCATCAACGGGCCGTCAAGATATTCCGGGATTTTTTGATGGACCGTCCGGATCAAGGGAACTATCTTCCGGAGTATTTCCGGCTTGCGGACATCGTCTTCGGTCAGGGTTTTCCCCTCGATATAATCAAGAACCAGTATGCCGGGTTCCGCATAAAGAACAGCCGGGGAAACACCTGCCGCATGGGCCGCTTTACTTGCCGCCAGTTCATTTGCACGAAATACGTTATGGTGCGGAATATCCGCGCCGAGCCGGACCACCGCGCGCCGGTTCGCCTCCGTCACCAGAAAATTCCGGTTGGTGAGGCCGCCATCGAGCGATTCCATTTCAATGGCCCCTTCCCAGATCGGGAGCCTTGATATCTTTGCCTCCTCGAGCGACATGGCCATCCGTCTTATTTACAAAACTTTTTCAGTACTATCACCGTTATGATGCCAAGGAGCCAGAATTTTTTTTCCTGATATCGTTGAAGGAAACGCTTCGGATTCATTCTGCTATGATTGCCCTATCCTTTTCACTATAACCACACCTTCAGAAATCCAGCAGGGAAGATATTTATAGTGACTGATCGCAGAAAAACCGTGGCGATTGTCGGGGCCGGACCGGCAGGGCTGATGGCAGCCCAGGTCCTGAGTGAGCATTCTTCCCTGGATATTCATATTTTCGATCACAAGCCCTCCGTTGCCCGGAAGTTCCTGATTGCGGGGCGCGGGGGGCTGAACCTGACACATTCCGAGGATATCACGCGTTTCACCCAAAAATATGAAGAGAATTCAGATCGCTTCACGCAATACCTGAAACGCTTTTCACCCGAAGACATGATAACCTGGGCAAACTCACTTGGAATAGAAACCTTCACCGGGTCAAGCGGCCGTATGTTTCCAACCGGCCTGAAAGCAACACCGCTCCTGCGGTCCTGGCTGAAGCTCCTCGATCAGCGTAAAGTGCAGTTTCACCTCAAACACTCCTGGATCGAGACAAGAGAAAATAACAGCCTCCTTTTTCGAACAGCCGACGGAACCAGTATCGAGTTTACTGCCGATGCCATCCTCTACGCCATGGGGGGTGCCAGCTACAGGCATTTGGGGTCCGATGGCGCATGGATAAAGTCAATGAGCGCCAGCGGCATTGATATTACCCCCCTAGTCCCCAGCAACTGCGGCTTCAATGTCGATTGGAGTGATTTCTTCCTCGGTAAGTTCGAAGGAAGCCCGCTCAAGAATATCGCGATTTCATTTAATGGCCGGTCGATCCCCGGCGATCTTGTCATTACCAGAACGGGCCTTGAAGGCGGCGCCATCTATGCGCATAGCAAACAACTACGTGACGCGTTGGAAAAGGCTGCGCCCGTCACCGTGGAGCTGGACCTGAAACCCGGGGTATCGGAAGAAGATTTAGCCCAGCAACTTTCCCAGCCCCACGGGAAAATGTCCCTCTCCAACTTTCTTCGCAAGAAACTTAAACTTTCACCAGTACAAATTGCTCTTTTGCATGAATTCGTGGATAAATCCGATTTCAATGATACCGTCAGGCTTTCCAGGTTAATCAAAGCCCTTCCCGTCCCTGTTGTCGGGATACAGGATATCGCCCGCGCCATCTCAACCGCAGGAGGCGTGAAATTTGCGAACCTCACCGACAATCTGATGGTAAAAAATACGAGCGGGCATTTTGTTGCAGGTGAAATGCTGGATTGGGAGGCTCCGACGGGAGGCTACCTGTTACAGGGATGCTGCGCCACCGGCGCTGTCGCCGCAGATGGAATAGCCAACTATCTAGGCGCCCTTTGAACGCTTGTCTTTCGCTACACCAGATGCCCGTAGTCTACTTTACATCGACTTCATGGACATGAGCATCACCGAGCTGCAAGAGCGGTGCCGCGTCAATGTCCGAGGCATCCAGCATGGCTGCGACCCGCTGAAGGGAGGCAATCAGCATTGTTTTCTCCCAATTCGCCAATGGCTCAAACTGTTCGGCAAATCGCTGATGCAGGGCTTCCGGCGCCCGGGCCAGAACCTCCGTTCCGACATCGGTCAGGCTGACAAAGACTTTTCGCTTATCGGTGGTCCCCCGCGTTCGGCGAACAAAGCCCATCGCGTCAAGTCGGCTTACGATCATGGTAACCGTGGCCTGTGCCATATACACCCGCGCGGTAATTTCACCGACCGTAAGCTCGGGTGATTCCTCAAGAGCCTGCAGGACAATCAGTTGTGACGTCTTCAATCCCGTCGCAACCCGCAAGGCTTTTCCGTGCAGTTCCGTCGCTCGCAAAATCTGGCGAATAGACACGAGCGCTTCGTTGAGTTGATCCATATCCGTTATCCTGCGCGAACTACTGGCACTGTCCGGTAACGATACATAACTCAAAATCGATGAATCATCTTCCATAAATTGTGCAGTAATGAATTTTAAATCAAATATCAATGTATTTTTATTACTCTCTGGCCATAAAACCGGCCCATATTGTAGCTTTTAGAGCACGATATAAAAATATACCATTAAACTTTGGTGACTTGGTTGACATGAGTGGCTCATCTGGCTATGTCATACGCAAGAATATTATATCGGTAATTGATATATTAAAAGAGGGAAGTTCAGTATAATGAGTGCAATGAAAGACTGTGACCTGGAAGTTGTTCTTCGGCGCCCGTCTCCTGAAGACGGAACCGCCATCAATGAACTTGTCGAGAAATGCAAGCCTCTCGACGAGAATTCGGTCTATTGTAATTTGCTGCAATGCTCACATTTCAGCGAAACCAGTTCTCTTGCGGAAATCGATGGAGAAGTGGTCGGCTTTGTGTCCGGTTACATGATTCCGGAAGACGAGGAAAGCCTGTTCGTATGGCAGGTTGCGGTTTCGCCTGACGCTAGGGGCCTCTCTCTCGGCAAGCGGATGATCTTCGATATCCTGCACCGCTCCTCTGCGAAGAAGGTAAAATATATCAAAACGACAATTACGCCTGGCAACAAGGCATCGCACGGTGTCTTTAACTCGATTGCCCGGGATATGGGCGTAGATGTTGACAGGGATGTTCTGTTCGATGAAGAAGAACATTTCGACGGCCAGCAAGATACGGAAATGCTCTGGAATATCGGGCCGTTCAAGCGGGCGGATATAATGTCAGCCCTCTCCAGCGCGGCTTAAGACCGGAGCAACCCCATCATTCAGCCATCTTGAGCGAATGCCATCCGAAAGCCGGGTCGCAATGCCATGGCTTATGAAACGGCTGCTTTTTTAACTCCAAAACAAAGTGAGGTCGCTATCTCTATTTTTGAAAGACGTGAATCACAGGTTCAAAGCTATGCAAGGTCCTTCCCTGTCGTGTTTGACAAGGCGCAAGGTGCCACTCTCACGGACGAGGACGGAAACGATTTCATCGATTTCCTCGCCGGAGCAGGCAGCCTGAACTATGGGCATAATGATCCGGACATGCGGGATGCGCTGGTTGAGTATTTAGGCTCTGGCGGCATCACCCACGGTCTTGATATGCACACGCGGGCAAAGGCAGCCTTCCTGAATGCCTTCGAGACGCATATCCTTGAACCGCGCAATATGGACTATGTGCTGCAGTTTACCGGCCCGACCGGCGCAAACGCCGTTGAGGCGGCGCTGAAACTTGCCCGCAAAACCACCGGGCGCAGCAATATCATCAGTTTTACCAATGGTTTTCACGGGGTGACACTCGGCGCCCTTGCAACCACAGGGAATTCGCACCATCGCGGCGCGGCGGGCGTTGACATGCCAGGCAGCACTCCCATGCCCTACGACGGCTACCTCGGTAAGGATATCGACAGCACGGAATATCTCGATCGCGTGTTGGGAGATCCTTCCAGCGGTGTCGATCTCCCGGCGGCTGTCATTGTCGAGTGCGTGCAGGGCGAAGGCGGACTGACCGCCGCCCGCATGGAATGGCTGCAAAATCTGGAACAGGTATGCCGCAAGCATGATGTTCTGCTGATCGTCGATGATATTCAGGCCGGCTGTGGCCGAACAGGCACGTTCTTCAGCTTCGAACCGGCCGGCATCAAGCCGGATATAGTAACCCTCTCAAAGTCGATTTCCGGCTTCGGGTTGCCCTTCGCCGTCACGCTTATCAACCGCGAACTCGATATCTGGGAACCCGGTGAGCATAACGGCACGTTCCGGGGGAACAACCATGCCTTCGTCACGGCCACAGTTGCCATCGAAAAATTCTGGAAAGATGAAAGCTTCGCGAATGGCGTCAAGGACAAGGGCGAGAAACTGCTGGATGGCTTTAAGTCAATTCAGAAAAACTATGCGGAACAAGTCGTTGAATTGCGCGGTCGCGGTATGATGCGCGGGATTGTCGTCGAGTCAGGTGACCTTGCCGGTCGTATTGTGGAGGAATCCTTCAAGCGCGGCCTCGTCATTGAAACCTCCGGCGCGCATGGTGAGGTTGTCAAATGCCTCGCCTCCCTCACCATTACGGATGAGGAACTCTCCCGCGGGCTCGAAATCCTCAATCAGGCGTTCGCGGCGGCCATTAACGCAGGCAATTCAGCGCTGATCGCCGCCGAGTGACCGGCGCCATACAGCAAGATAAATTCAGGAGATTAATATGATTGTTCGCACCCTTGAAGAGTGTGAAAACTCGAACCGCACCGTAAAAACCGATACTTGGCAAAGCGTCCGCCTTTCTCTGGCCGATGATGGAATGGGATTTTCGTTCCATATCACGACGATCTACGCCGGGACGGAAACGCCGATCTGGTATAAAAACCATTTCGAGACGGTTTACTGCATGTCCGGCAATGGAGAAGTGGAAACCGTCAGCGACGGCAAGATCTACAAGATTGAGCCCGGAACCGTCTATATTCTGAACAAGAATGATCAGCATCTCCTGCGGGGCGGCACCGAAGATATGCAGCTCGCTTGCGCCTTCAATCCGCCCCTCAATGGCCGTGAGGTCCATGATGCGGACGGAGCCTATAAATTGAACGAAGAAGCGCTTCAAAACGCATGATTGCGCGGAAACGGGAAACCAATGACCAGTAATACAAGTCTAGCCTCAAAAAACGAGAGAGATGCAGAGGATCGCAAGACACATACCGTTCACAAGATTGGCGGAACCTCGATGTCAAATATCGAGGTGGTGTTCGACAACATCCTGATCGGCGACAGAAGGCCCGACGAGCTCTATAACCGGATTTTCGTTGTGTCCGCCTATGGTGGAATCACCGACATGCTGCTGGAAAACAAGAAAACCGGCGAACCGGGTGTATTCGCGCTTTATTCCGGGTCGGAGAATGACTGGGCATGGGGCGACGCCCTGTCCAGGGTTCAAACCCATATGCTGGAACTCAACGCCGACGCCTTTAACGACGAAGCCGACCGCAAACTCGCTGACCGGTTCGTACAGGAGCGGGTTGAAGGCGTTAGAAGCTGCCTGATTGATCTGCAGCGGATCTGCGGATATGGACATTTCAAGCTTAAAGAACATCTGATGACCGTGCGGGAAATGATAAGCGGTATCGGGGAGGCCCACAGTGCGCATAATACGATGCTTCTGCTGCGTCGCCGGGGTGTGAATGCCGAGTTTGTCGATCTGTCGGGCTGGCGCGAAAGCGAGAGCATGAGCCTTGAAGACCGCATCCGCGATGCCTTTGCTGATATTGATGTCCAGACCGTGATGCCCATTGTCACCGGCTATACCCAGGCTGCGGACGGTCTGATGGGAATTTACGGCCGCGGATACTCAGAAGTGACATTTTCCGCGATCGCCTGCGTAACCGGCGCGAACGAGGCCGTCATCCACAAGGAATTCCACCTCTCCAGCGCGGATCCGCGGATCGTCGGCGCCGACAAGGTGCAGCCCATCGGCCGAACGAACTATGATGTCGCCGACCAGCTTTCCAACATGGGTATGGAAGCGATCCATCCGAGGGCGGCTAAAGGCCTCCGGCAGCAGGGTATCCCGCTCCGTATCGTCAACACTTTTGAGCCGAACCATCCTGGCACCGTGATTGACGAGCGCTGGACGCCGAAAGACGCCCGCATCGAGATTGTTACCGGCCTTGAAAATGCGTTTGAAGTCGAGGTCTTTGATCAGGATATGGTCGGCATACCCGGTTCCGGCGAGGTTGCCCTGACCGCCTTCCGCCGGTTCAAGGTGCCACTTGTAAGCTGGAACATGAACGCAAATACGATGTCCTTCTATGTCTCTGCACCGATGAAGCAGATACGCCGTGTGATTGAGAGTATTCAGAAGCATCAGCCCGGCGCGGACATACAGACGCGAAAGGTCGATATCGTCTCCGCTATCGGCGCCAACCTGCGCGGAAAAAACATCCTTGGCGACGCAATTTCGGCGATCGAGAATTCAGACCTCGATCTTCTTGCCACGCATGTTTCCGGTCGCGGTGTCGATATCCAGTTCGCTTTCGCGGATGGCAGCTACAAGAAAGCCGTCGGGATCCTTCACAAAGCCCTTATCGAGAATTCGGGGCACAACCTGGTCGAAGCCGAGAAATCTGCCGCCTGAATATCAGCCGGGCCTGTTATCGGAAACGCATTATTTACCCTGCATCCTCGCTGTTCCATACAGCAGGAACGCGGGCGCGGTCGTCATCGACATATTGCCATGCGTCGGTCGCCCCTTGATACGGTGGCTAAAAAAATTAAAAGCGCACCTCAGACGCCGACGGCTCTTAAATCGTCAATGACTTTCCCGTCGTTGGGCAGGCTCTTCGGAGGAACGATTCGGACGTCGCCATTTACCCGGCATTCCGACTTGATGATCTCCTTGATATCAGTCACGAAATACTCTGACTGATCTTCCCGTTCACACAGAAACAGCATCTGGTCCCGGCCATCGACCAGCCTGACTTCCGCGCGCGCCCTGACTGCGCCCGGTATTTGCCTGACCACTTTCTCGATCTGCCCCGGATGAACGAACATCCCCTTGATTTTCGTCGTCTGGTCGGCGCGGCCCAACCAGCCCTTGAGCCGCTTTCCGGCCTTCCCCGAAGACGGCGCCGCAGTGACGAACGCCGACAAGTCGCCCGTTCCAAACCGGATCAGCGGATAATGAGGATCGAACGTCGTGACGACGACCTCGCCAACCTCCCCATCCTCCACCACATCGTTTGAGCCCGGCCGGACAATCTCGACGATGCAGTCATCGGCAACCCGCATCCCCTCATCATCATCTGTTTCATAGGCGATAAGCCCAAGCTCGGCCGTTCCATAGCATTGCTTTACCCGGATTCCTCTCTGGCCGTACCACCCCTTCAACTCGGGGAACAAGGCGCCGCCCGAGACAACGGCTTTGCTCACCGTCCCGATTGGCCGCCCGAGATCGTCCGCCTTTTCCAGAATAATTTTCAGAAAATCGGGCGTGCCGACATAGGCCGAGACCGACAGATAGTGAAAGGCATCAATGAGCGTCTCCGCCCGCTGCACACCGGCGGGGAAAACCGTGCTGCCAACGACCTGAAGGGCCTGGTCGAACATGATGCCCGCCGGCGTCAGATGATAGCTGAAGCAGTTTGCGACGATATCTTCAGGCCGAAAATCCGCGCTCAACAGTGCCGCGGACATACGCCATGCGTCTTTTTCGGAAATGGGCTCAGGCTCGACAATCGGTCCGGGCGAGAAAAAAATATGCTTCGGTCGTCCGGAATTTGTCGTCGATAAGGCGCCGAGATACCGGTCGGACTGCAGTTCGACAAGCTCGGATTTGCGCAAAACAGGCAATCGGCCTATGTCTTCCAGAGCGGTGATCTCATTCACGTCACTCTTGGCGAGCTTCTTTGACCAGTACGGGGAATTCCCCTTGGCATTCTGAAACTGCATCCTGAGTTTCTGCAGCAGGTCCTTTTCGTCGGCTGTAGTATTCATGTCCATCTTCCTAAAGCCATCGTTTCCGCCGTTTGAAACTTTTGAGATTCTTGAATGAGCGCCGCTCTCCTCCCCCCCCGAGATAGAACTCCTTTACGTCTTCATTCTCCATCAGTTCTTCGGCGCTGCCGTCGAGAACGATTTTGCCATTTTCCATGATGTAGGCCTCGTCGGCTATCTTGAGCGCCATCAATGCATTTTGCTCGACCAAAAGGATGGAAATTCCCAGTTCCTTGTTGAGACGCTGAATAATTCCGAACACTTCCTTGACCAGCAGCGGCGACAGGCCCATTGACGGCTCATCCATCAAAATCAGCTTTGGCTTTGCCATCATCGCCCGGCCAATTGCCAGCATTTGTTGCTCGCCGCCCGAAAGATAGCCCGCAAGACCGGTTCGCTCTTTCAGGCGAGGGAAATAGGAATAAATCTGCTCGATTTCGGCTTTCATATTCGCCTTCGGACGCGAATAGGCGCCGAGCCGCAGATTTTCCGTCACCGTCATGTCCTGAAGAATTCCACGGCCTTCCATGACCAGGAAAATTCCTTGCTTGACCAGCTTTTCCGGCGCGACATGTGTGATATTCTGACCTTCATACTCTATAGAACCTCGCGTCACCTCGCCATCCTCCATTGCCAGAAGATTGGTGATCGCTTTAAGCGACGTCGATTTACCGGCGCCGTTGGTTCCAAGCAAGGCGGTTATCTTGCCCCGCCTTGCCTGCAGGTTCAGCCCTCTTAAAACGAGGATAACCTCGTTAAAAACGACCTCAACATTGTTGACAAAGAGGATAACGTCATCTGCAACATCTGATGCACCACCGGGTGCCTCGCTGACGACAGTTTTAATTTCTGCTGACATTATCCTACCCTGTTTGCTTTCTCAAAAAACGGTTATCAATTCAGATCGGGATTACTGACCAAGCCAGTCGTCACGACGCGGAAGATCGATTTCCTCAATCCTGTCAATCTTGACCTGGCCATCCACAAACGCGCCCCGGTTAATCGCGACTGTCATAAGGCCGCGATGGTCTTTTTCCGTCCAGTTGGAGGGCAGGCAAACACCTTCAAGACCAGCAGGAACCCAGTCTTTCTTGACATACATGCCTTTCTTGATGTTCGCGCCGGTAATGCCGCCATTCTCCTTGGCCCATTCCATTGCTTCCTTCATATAGAAGGCAGAGCAGACACCGCGAATGTAATGATGCGTCGGACGATCGCCGACTTCACCCCCGCCACCGGCGAGAATAGCTTTAACGGTTTCCATTCCGGGAACATCCTGGCCGAAGAAAGGCGTCGAGGACGGGAAGATGATCTGCTTTGCTTCCGAGCTTTCCACAGTCTTGTAGTCACCGGCCCATACATTGCCCATATAGGTCACGTCCACACCGACTGTGCCGCAGGATTTCAGCAAAGACACCACGGAACCGCCGAGATTACCCATGAATACATATTGCGCGCCGGATTCCTTGATCGTCAGGCACTGTGCCTTGAAGTCACCTGGTTTCAACGGAACGACAACCGGCGTTGCCACCGTCATCCCGAGCTCTTCCGCATATGCAGCGCAGGCTTCCTTGGGGGCATTCGGATACGGATGGTTATCCCCCGTATGCAGGAAACCAGGCTTTTCGATACCTTTTTCCTTCGCATCTCCTGCGGCCCACTGAACAAGTGCGCGGCAGGCGTCGGAATAGGACGGGCCGTAGAAGAAGTTATAGGGCGCCGGCTTTTTTGTCGCCGGATTTGCCCCGGTCGGATCCGTCAGATGGGCGGAATAGGAGGCGGAATACACCGGTATTTCGTCCTTGGCGACGAACGAGATCAGGGCTTCCGTATCGCCCGTTCCCCAGCCCTGCATGGCGACCATGCCTTTGCCCTGCCAGCGTTTGTAATTGGCGATGGCGTCGGGAACCTTATAAGCATAGTCGACGGTTTCCAGCTCTATGGTCGTGCCGCCGACGCCGCCGTTGGCATTGATGAATTTGACGGCATCGGCAACACCGGGTCCGTAGAATGTTCCGACAAATGCCGTCGGTCCGGTATAGTCCACCAGATGACCGACAAATACCGAGTCGGCCTGTGCGTTGGCCGCGAACATGCTCCCGGCCATCAACGCAAGTGAGAGTGACCTTAATTTCATTATCTTTCCTCCTTGTTAGACTTGGGTAGTTTACTTGTTTTTAACGCGCGAACGGGAAGAGCTTCCAACTCGCCCGAATAACTCGCCAACGATGAATGAGACCTTCCGGTTCGAAGATCAGAAAAAGAATAATGGCGGCGCCAACCGACATTTCCTTGATATAGGCCTTACCCGCCGCAAGGGCCGGGACAAGATACGCCGCCGAGGCAGCCACATTCTCCATAACCTGTGGCAACAAAAGAACAAAAATCACACCCAGAATTGTTCCATATACCGATCCGAGGCCACCGATGATAATCATCGCCAGAAACTGGATGGAGAGCAGGATCGTAAACCCTTCGACGGAGACAAATTCCAGGTAATGGCCGAACAGCGCCCCCGCCAGTCCCGCAAAGAACGACGAAATCCCGAATGACAGAATTCTGTATTTTGTAAGATTGACGCCCATTATCTCGGCGGAAAGATAGTGATCCCGAACGGCGACGAGCGCCCGACCATCACGGCTGCGCAACAGGTTGGTCACAGCGACAATCGATACCACGGTCCAGAACAATACCAGAAAGAAGTATCTAAGATCTGTATCCAGGGGAAAGCCGAAGATCGACGGCCGCGCCGCCAATGCGCCATACACACCGCCCGAAAACCAGTCCGCCCGGGCGAAGAAATCCTCAAGAATGAACTGCGAGGCAAGGGTAGCAATCGCCAGATACAGGCCTTTGATCCGCGCGGCCGGCACTCCGAAAATCATCCCGACGGCCGTCGTCAGCACCCCAGCCAGAGGAATGGCTATAATGGCAGGGATGCCAAAGCTGCTTACAATCCAGGCGCTGGCAAAAGCGCCAAACCCGAAGAAGGCGCCATGGCCCAGTGAAATCTGACCCGTTATGCCAACAAGGATATTCAATCCGAGGGCGGCGATACTGTAGATGCCGATCAGGATCAACTGGGACAGTACGTAGTTGCTTAAAAATGGCGCTGCAATCACGAGAGCGAGGATGATCGCAAGCGCCGCCCTGCCCTCGAACCTGGTCTTGAACAGAGCAGTATCGCCGATATAGCTGGTGCGAAAATCGCCTGCGGGACGTGGATTTGGAACGTGACCCACCGTTAGATCCTTTCAATATCTTTGGTACCGAACAGGCCGTAAGGCTTGATCATGAGAATGATAATCAGAACATAGAATGGAGCGATCGTGTAAAGATTGCCGATGTGCAGATATTCGCCATCGACAAACTCCGCCAGATTTTCCAGCACGCCGATGATAAGACCGCCAACAACCGCGCCGACAATTGAATCCAGTCCCCCGACAATTACCGCGGGGAACACCTTGATGCCGACAAAGGCAAGAGAATTGGAAACCGCGCTGACGATCCCCATAACCACGCCTGCGATGCCGGACACCAGGGCAGATATCGCCCAGGCCATCGCAAAAGTCTGTTTTACTGAAATGCCAAGAGACTGGGCAATTTGCTGGTTGAACGCCGTTGCCCGCATGGCAAGCCCATGGCGGGTGAAGCGGAAGAAGAAGTAAAAAACAACCATGATGAGAAGCGACAGCACCAGGCTCATCACATAGGCCGTCTCGACATTGAGACCGCCAATGGTGATGACGGAAAACGAGCCGAAAATATCCGGAAAGCGTTTTGCATCGTTTCCGAAAATCCAGTTCATGAGGGATTGCATGAATATCGACAGGCCGATCGTCACCATAATCACCGAGATAATCGGCTCGCCGATCAACGGTCGCAGAATTATCTGCTGCACCAATATGCCGAAAGCTGCCATGAAAACGAGGGAGAACAGAAACGCGATGATGAAGGGTAATCCCATTTGCACCACGAGCGTCAGGCAAACCCAGCCCCCCAGCACAAGAAATTCACCCTGCGCAAAATTCACTACCTGCGTCGACTTGTAAATCAGTACGAAACACATGGCGACAACGCCGTAAAGCATCCCGACGATAACTCCGTTTATCAGGAGTTGAAGCAGGAGTTCGGTATTCATGGTGCATCCCCCAGTTTTTCAACTTTAAGCTTTGTCTTGATTTTCTGCTTGGTTCCATCCTGAAAGCTGATCACCGTGTCAATATCGACATAGTCGGTATCGGAGTAGAGATTGCTGATAATGTCAGCGTATTTCTCCGCGATCACCTTGCGACGAACTTTCTTCGTCCGCGTCAGCTCACCGTCATCCGCATCCAGCTCCTTGTAAAGCAAGACGAATTTCTGGATCCGCTGCGCTGGCAGCAAGTCATCATTGACCCTTTCCACCTCGGCCCGCATCATTTCATAAACTTCCGGGCGGGCGGCAAGATCAGTGTAGGTTGTGAAAGCGATGCGTTTTTGCTCCGCCCATTTCGAGACAATGGGATAGCGGATACAAATAAGCGCCGTCAGATAGGGCCGGTTCTTTCCGACGATAACCGCCTCGGCGATGAATGTCGAAAACTTGATCTTGTTTTCAATGAACTGCGGAGAGAACCTCACACCTTCGGATGTTTCCGCCAGATCACTTATACGGTCGATAACGATCAGGTGTTTTTTCTCATCGAGATAGGCGGCATCGCCCGTAAGGAAATATCCTTCATCGTCGAAGACTTCCCGGGTAGCGTCTTCATTCATGTAATAGCCAAGCATCATATTCGGATGCTTTACAAGAATTTCGCCGACCCCTTCCACGTCCGGTTCCTTTATCTGGATCGTGCAATCAGGGAACGGAAAGCCAACCGTATTGTAGTCAACCTCCCCACTCTTGTGAATGGTATAGGCGCCCATACCTTCCGTCTGCCCGTAAAGCTGTTTAAGCGGAACACCCATGGCCTGGAAAAATTTGAAAATTTCCGGTCCCATGGCGGCCCCGCCAGTCGCCGCTGATTTGAGGTTCGAAAACCCAAGCCGGTCCCGCAACGCCTTGAACAGCAGCCATTCCGACAGGCTGTCTGTCCGGCCATTGCTGACGGCGTTCATTCCGCGCTTTTCCGCCCAGTAATAGATTGCCTGCTTCCAGGGTGTTGATTCCATCATGCGCGAGCGGACTTCAGCCGCGACAATTTCCCAGACACGGGGCGACAGCAGGACAAAGGAAGGGCCTATCTCCCGCATGTCAGCCATCGCCGTCGCCTCTTCCTCCGGAAAGTTGACGGTCATGCGGGCAACCATGTTCCAGCCCACCGCATACATCTGCTCCATCACCCAGGAAAGGGGAAGAATTGACAGATATTCGTCAGAGCTATCTTTGGGGTCCGCCTTTAAATAGTTGATCACATGGCCGAGAAACGCCCGGCTTTGCCACATTGACAATTTGGGATTGGAGGTGGTCCCCGACGTCGTGCAGAGGATGGCGACGTCTTCAGCCTTGGTCTGGTCCACCATCTCATCATAGCAGTGCGGCGCTGATTTCAAAACCTGCGCACCCAGTTCCTCAAATTTTTCAAGCGTCCACAACCGCGGATCATCATATTTGCTCATCCCGCGCGGATCGTAATACACGATCTTCTGCACATAGGGAATTCTGTCCCCGAGATTGAGCAGTTTATCTACCTGCTCCTCATCCTCCGCGATCACGAGTGCCGGTTTGGTATACTCAAGGAGATATAAAATTTCGTCTTCAAGCGCTTCGCGGTATATTCCCATGCTCATGGCGCCCGCCGCATGGGCCGCGACCTCTCCCCAGACCCATTCGGGCCGGTTGTCCCCGATCAGGGCGACTACCCCGCCAGCCTGGATGCCGACCTCCCGCATGGCAACCGCCATTCTGGAAACATGGCCGTTGAAATCCTGCCACGTCACTTCGTTCCAGATACCGAAATCCTTCTCGCGCTGCGCGACTTCGTTCGGAAATTCCTGCGCATTTTTACGTAACAGCTTGGGCAGCGTATCGAAAATCGTCACATCCGGCAGATGGGATGCGGCCTGCTTCCACCCGGCGACATCTCCCGTCACAACAGCCCTGGACAGACCGGACATATTTACAGGTCCCGTCATCAGGCATCCTCCCTGACATCAACAGTATCCTCGACCCCGAGATAGGCAGTCTTGACACGCTCATCCGCCATGACGTCGGCCGGGCTCCCTTCGGCGATCTTTTCACCGAAATCCAGAACCGCAACACGGTCGGAAATATCAACGACAACTGCCATATCATGCTCGATCATCACAACCGTGATGCCATACTGCTGATTGAGTTCCAGGACATAGCGGGCCATATCCTCCTTTTCCTCGAGATTCATCCCGGCCATCGGCTCATCCAGCAGCAAAAGCTCCGGCCCGATGGCGATTGCCCGGGCAAGTTCCACTCGCTTGCGCAATCCATAGGACAGCGAGCCCGCCGACTCATTGCGAACATGCTGAATTTCCAGAAAGTCGATGATATCTTCCACTTTAAGCCGGGCCTCGGCCTCTTCCTTCTGGGCGCCGCCAACCCAGTACAGCATCCCGGTCAGAAAATTATTCCTCAGCTTGTGATGAAGCCCGATCATAATATTGTCGATCACCGACATATGGCTGAAAACCGCAAGGTTTTGAAACGTCCGGCCGATCCCGAGATGAGCCCGGTCATTAATACTGCGCGGCAGCAAGGGCTCGCCTTTAAACAGGATCTGTCCCTGCTGCGGCTTGTAACGCCCGGAGATGCAGTTGAGCATGGACGTCTTTCCCGCTCCGTTAGGGCCAATCAGGGAGAAAATTTCATTCCGGTTGACATAGAAAGATACGTCCGTCAGCGCCGAAACGCCGCCGAACCTGATAGAGACATCCCTAACATCCAGCATCGGATTATCAGTCGACACACTTCCCTCCCCAACGCCCCCGAAAATACGTTAATGAAGACAACGTAATGAGCGGTTATTACTTTGTTGAAAACGCTTATACACCCTTACATTTTCCCAACTTTTTCAAGAATGTACGCAAATGTGTCAGATGACGAAATGTATGCGACCTTACCATTTTCACGATCAACACGAGATACGGCGACTGTTTAGAAAGGGTGTTTTCTGCAATTACATATTACATTATGATGATATCATAAACCAGAATAGCAGCGGAAACCAATATTAAACAGGTTGATTTATTGGCCCGTAAGTTCATGCCCGGTCTGGTTCCCTCGATATCCGGGCTTTTCCTGACAGGGATTATGTCCGATAATATTTTCCTGATTCTGACGGAAATGCGCAAAGCCACAGGTGTGTAAAATGGGTGAAAGCAATGCTCGAAAGAACGAAACGGACTCATCCGTAACCGACCAGTTGAACATGATCATGGCGGGACTGGACAACATCGATCAGGCCATGACCATTTTTGATCAGGATCTGAACCTCGTTTACGCCAATTCAAAGCTTCATGACCTGCTGGGCCTCCCGTATGAGTATATGGTCAAGGGAACGACCTTGGAATCAATATTTCGTCACAACGCCATGAGCGGCGAATATGGCGTCGGCGACATTGAGGAAATGGTCAGCATCCGCCTTGAAGCGGCGAGAAAGTTCGAGGCGCATGTTGTCGAGCGCCAGCGACCAAACGGCGTCTTTATCCGGGTGAGCGGGCAACCGCTGGCTATCGGCGGATTTGCGACAATCTACACGGATATCACTGCCCAACGCCAGCATGAAATCAAGCAGGAAATGCTAATTGCCGAACGCACTCGGGAGCTGAGGCATAGCGAGGAACGGCTCCGCCTCATCTCGAACGAGGTTCCTGCGGGCATCGCTTATCTCGATTCCGAATTTGTTATCCAGTTTGCCAATACGCGCTTCGCCAGAGGCTATGGAAAAACCCCGGATGAAATGACGGCAACCCCGGCGAGGGACCTGCTGGGCGAAAAAACCTTCAATCAGGCGAGGTCCCGGTTTGAACTGGCCATTGCCGGACAGCAATCGGATTTCGGCATGGAAATCACACTCCTTGACGGCAAGGAACGATATATTCAGACATATCTGCACCCTGATTTCCGACAAGACGGAACGGCGCGCGGGTTTTACGTTCTCTCGATCAATGTGACCCGCCAAAGACAGGCGGAGGTCGCGCTGGCCCAGGCCCAGAAAATGGAGGCTGTCGGCAGGCTGTCGAGCGGCATCGCTCATGATTTCAACAATCTCCTTACAATTATTATGGGAAACCTTCGGGCACTTTATGACTCTATTGACGGCGAAAACCTGAAAACCGACATGATCGAGCCGGCACTCCGGGCCGCCCAGCGGGGCGCCGGGCTGACGGAACAACTCCTGGCATTCGCCCGCAGGCAACCCCTGACCCCGAAAGTGATCGAATTGTCGGATTCCGTGCATAGTGTTGTCAAAATTATGAGATCGTCCCTTCCCGGTGATATCGAGCTGCTGGATAACCTGCCGTCAGGAAAGATATATTCGCATCTGGATCGCAGTCAGTTCGAAAGCTCCCTTCTGAACCTCCTGATAAACTCCCGGCAAGCAATAACCGGCCAGGGGCGCATAGAAATATCCTTGACTGAGATCAATGGCATGGCGCAAATCCGCGTCGTTGATAACGGCATTGGCATGGATGAAGAACTTGTGAAGAAGATATTCGATCCGTTTTTCACGACAAAGGGAGATAACGGAGGCACCGGCTTGGGACTGAGCATGGCGCAAAGTTTCGTGGAACGATCGAAAGGCGAGC
>JBBDJF010000002.1:0-52818 GCA_040880045.1 Sneathiella sp. | reverse complement strand
GCCCGGGCGATGACAACAAATCTCATGAACCTCGGGCAGGGGCGGCGGCTGGTCGGCGCGTCCACCATCACGCAGCAGGTCGCGAAGAATATGCTGCTGACAAATGAGGTTTCCTACGAGCGCAAGGCGAAGGAGGCCATTCTCGCGCTCCGCATCAACCGCGCACTGTCCAAGGACCAGGTGCTGGAGCTGTATCTCAACGAGATTTATCTCGGCCATCGCGCCTATGGCGTGGCGGCGGCGGCGCTTTACTATTTCGACAAATCCCTCGATCAGCTGACGATTGCCGAGGCGGCCTATCTCGGCGCCCTGCCGAAGGCGCCCAATAACTACAATCCATTCGAAAACCCCGAACGCGCCGTAAACCGGCGCAACTATGTCATCGGCCGGATGCTGGAAGACGAGTATATTACGCCAGAACAGGCGGAAGAGGCCCTTGCCGTACCGCTTCTGGCGCGCAAAGGCGGCGATGCGCAGGTGATTAAAGCCGAATGGTTCGTCGAGCAGGTCCGCCGTGAGCTGTATGACATTTACGGTGAGAAGGCGCTGTATGACGGCGGTCTCTCGGTCCGGGCGACCATGCAGACCTCCCTCCAGCAGACGGGGGAGCGGGTTTTGCGCGCGGGGTTACGCGACTATGACCGCCGCCATGGCTGGCGCGGGCCGCTGTCCACCATCGAGGTTGGCGAGGACTGGACGGTCAAGCTGATCAAGTTCCCGCGCCCGAAGGGGCTGGGGGACTGGCATATGGCAGTCGTGCTCGAACTTGACGGTGAGGGCGCCGTCATCGGATTTCCCGACACCACAAAGGGCCGGATTTTACTCGAAGACATGACCTGGGCCCGCGAATGGATCGGCGTCGACAAGAAGGGTCCATCGATCGGGAAACCGTCCGATGTCCTCAAAGTCGGTGATATCATCGCCGTCGCCCCGAAAGAGGAGAGCGAGACCAAAGACAGGTTGTTCAGTCTGGAGCAGATCCCGAAGATTTCCGGCGGTCTCGTCGCAATGGACCCGCATACGGGTCGGGTGTACGCCATTGTCGGCGGCTGGAGTTCGGAATCGTCCCAGTTCAACCGCGCCGTCCAGGCCTATCGCCAGCCGGGATCGGCCTTCAAGCCCTTCGTCTATGCCGCCGCCCTCGATAACGGCTTTACGCCTGCCGACAAGATCATGGACGGGCCCTTCGTGCTCACCCAGCCGAACGGGGACCGGTGGAAGCCGTCCAACTATTCCAACCGCTTTTACGGACCGAGCACGCTCCGTCTCGGGATTGAGAAATCCCGGAACCTGATGACCGTGCGCCTTGCCCGCGCCATCGGGATGGAGGAAGTCGTCGATTACGCCCGGCGTTTCGGCATTACCGATAACCTGATGCCCACGCTTTCCATGGCGCTCGGGGCCGGGGAGACGACGTTACTGAAACTGACGACGGCCTATGCCGAGCTTGTCAATGGCGGCAGGAAGATCACCCCAACCCTGATCGATCGCATACAGGATCGCAGGGGCGCGACGATCTACCGCCACGACAAGCGCGCCTGCGAGAACTGCAATGTCGAGGAGTGGGACAATCAGGACGAACCGGAACTGCCCGATGTCCGCGAGCAGATCCTGCCCGCCACCACGGCCTATCAGGTGACCTCCATGCTTGAAGGCGTGATCGAGCGCGGGACCGGACGATCCATCAGCGTGATCGGGAAACCCCTGGGCGGCAAGACCGGCACGACGAATGAAAGCCAGGATACCTGGTTCATGGGCTTCTCGCCGGACCTCGTCGTTGGCGTCTATGTCGGTTTCGATACACCGCAGAGCCTCGGCAAGAAGGAAACCGGCTCCTCCGTAGCAGCGCCGATTTTCCGTGATTTCATGGCGGAAGCCCTGAAAGACCAGCCCGCCACCCCGTTCCGCGTACCCGAAGGCATCCGTCTTGTTCGTATTAACGGAGAAACGGGAGAGCTGGCCGAGAGAGGCGACAGGAATGTCATTCTGGAAGCCTTCAAGACCAGCAGCAGCCGGTTGACCAGCGATGGCGTACTGGATGGCTCTGATTCCGGCTTCTCACCGGCATCAACGGGAACAGCCCCGGATAAGTCTATCCGTTCCGGCACCGGCGGGCTTTACTGATCCGCAAATTCAGATTACTTTCCGCCTGAAAATTATCCGTTATCGTTGGAGTGAAGAATGCGTGCAGAACACCAGTCATTAGTCGATGAGATCAAGCAGGGCATGGCCTTGCTGAGGAGGTATCTTTGACTGGGAAAACGCAACCCGCCGCCTTGAGGAGCTGAACTCCCTCGTCGAGGATCCCGACCTCTGGAATGACTCAGCCAAGGCCCAGAGCCTGATGCGTGAGCGCACGACCCTTGAGAACGCGCTGGAAGGCTATAGCCGCATGGCGCAGGAGCTTGAGGATAATATCGAGCTGATCGGCCTCGCCGAAGAGGAGGAGGATGACGAAACCCTCGCTGAGGCGGAAGCCGGGCTCAAGACCCTGCTTGCCGAAGTCAACCGGCGGCGACTGGAAAGCATGCTGTCGGGTGAGGTTGATGCCAATGACTGCTATGTGGAAATCCACGCCGGCGCGGGCGGCACCGAATCCCAGGACTGGACGCAGATGCTGCTCAGGATGTATCTGCGCTGGGCTGACCAGCATGACTACAAGGTCAAGGTACTGGAGGAAAGCGAAGGGGAAGAAGCCGGGCTTAAATCCGTCACCATCGAGGTGGCGGGCGAGAACGCCTATGGCTGGCTGAAGACCGAGAGCGGCGTCCATCGGCTGGTGCGCATATCACCGTTTGATTCCAACGCCAGGCGGCATACAAGTTTCTGCTCTGTCGGCGTTTATCCGGTGATCGATGACGATATCGAGATCGAGATCGACGACAAGGACCTGCGCATCGACACCTATCGCGCATCGGGTGCCGGGGGACAGCATGTGAACCGGACGGAATCGGCCATCCGCATTACCCATATTCCAACGAATGTCATTGTCCAGTGCCAGAATGACCGGTCCCAGCATAAGAACCGGGCCGAGGCGATGAAGATGCTGAAATCACGCCTTTACGAGCTTGAGCTGCAGAAACGTGAAGCGGCGGCTCAGGAAACCCGCGACGGCCAGACCGATATCGGCTGGGGCCACCAGATCCGCTCCTACGTGCTGCATCCCTACCAGATGGTGAAGGACCTCAGGACGGGGGTGGAGAAGGGCAATGCACAAGGCGTGCTCGACGGGGATTTGGATGATTATCTTGCCGCGGCGCTTGCCCAGAAGATCGGCGGCGAGGAAGATGCGGCCTAGGCGTTCTTGCCCTCAAAAACATGGCGCAGGGCCTCGGCAGCCTGACGGATCGCCTTCTCCGCCTGCGGCAGGATCGCCGTCATCGACATGAACCCGTGCACCATGGCGGGAAACCGCACGACCCCCACTTCGACCCCGGCGGCGCGCAGCGCCTTGCCATAGCTTTCCGCCTCATCCCGGAGCGGATCGAACCCGGCGGTGATGACAAGCGTCGGGGGAAGCCCGGCAAGATCGGGATTGAGGATGGGGGAGGCACGGATATCATCGCGCTCTGTCGCGTTATTCAGATACATGTCCCGATAATCGCGGATGCGCTCATAGGTCAGGAAAAAGCCGTCCTCGAACAGTTTGTAGCTCTCGGCGGAAAGATGCGCGTCCAGCGTCGGATAGAGCAGCATCTGGAAGACGGGGGCTCCGCCCTGCGCCGCCTTGACCTGCTGCGCCACTACCGCCGCCAGGCATCCGCCGGAACTATCACCGCCCACCGCCACCCGCTGCGGGTCAAGCCCCTGATCCTTGCCGTGATGCACCGCCCAGCGAAAGGCGGCAATGGCATCCTCAACGGCAGCCGGAAAGCATGATTCCGGCGCGAGCCTGTAGTCAATGGAAAGAACGGCGAAGCCGCCATATTTCGCGAGCCGCGCACAAAGGCCGTCATGACTGTCGAGGGAGCCGCGAATATAGCCGCCGCCATGATAATAAACGAGAACGGGAAGAGAGAGATCGGCCGTCGGTTTGTATAATCTCGCGGGCAGGGGGCCAATGTCCGTCGGGATGTCAATATCGGCAATGCTATGCAGCCCTGGCCGGGGTCCGGAGAGGGCGCCCGAGAGACGCTCCAGATTGCCGCGGGTTGTTTCCAGCGGGGTATCGCGGACCGGCGTCGCGTTTTTCCGGTCAATATCACAAAGAAGGCGGGCCTTGCTGTCCAGCCGCTGGCCATCAATGACCACCGGCCTGAAACCATAACACAGGCTGAAAAAGGATTCCGGCAGCAGACCGACCGCTTTCAGGATCACTCGCTCCTTCATATTGTCACAAGCCTGCGTATATTTTTACCGGAACTGTCACTCACGCAGACGCGCGCGCGACCTGCTTTTCTTCGAAAATACCCTGAAGCTCGCCGGTTTCGAACATTTCACGTATAATATCGCAGCCGCCGACAAACTCGCCCTTGACGTAAAGCTGGGGGATGGTCGGCCACTGGCTGTATTCCTTGATCCCTTCGCGAATGGCGGGGTCGCTCAGCACATCCACACTCTTGAACTTGATATCGAGGTGGGAGAGGATTTGCACGACAGTCGCGGAGAAACCGCATTGCGGGAAAACGGCCGAGCCTTTCATGAAAAGCACGACATCATTGCCGGAAACTTCCTGGGAGATTCGGTCTTTCGTTACTTGATCAAGCATGTTTCGATCCTTCCTAACTATAAATCTGGTTACTGGCTCTCGGGCACGGAGGTTTGCAGGGCAAGCGCATGCAGCGCGTCACCCATGTTACCCTGAAGCGCCTCATACACCATCTGGTGCTGACGAACCCGGGGCAGGCCGGCGAAGCTGGCGGAAACGACCATGGCCGCATAATGGTCGCCATCCCCGCGCAGATCGGTGATTTCCACCTTGGCATCGGGGATGCCTTCCTTGATAAGCCGTTCAATTTCACTCGCATCCATCGCCATGGATAAAACTCCTATTCGCTGCCCGGACGCGACATAAGCTCAGGCAGCCATCTTGTATGAACATCCTTCAGCCTACTCACGGATATGGTGAGGCAACCGTCTATTTTCAAATCAGTATGACCGATCGTTCCAATAATGTGTAGGGGAATATCTTCAGCGAGGGCAAAGCCGCGCGCCATTTCAACATCTTCCGGCTTGACGGTGAATACGTAACAGCCCTGATCTTCCGCGAACAGCGCCGCATGCGGCGGTAGCGGAGTCTCCAGCGTGATGTCGGCGCCGATATTGCCCGCTATCGCCATTTCGGCAAGCGCCACACCGAGGCCGCCATCGGAAATGTCATGGGCGGCGGTGACAAGGCCCTTCTGGATCATATCGCGGAGATAATCACCATGCTTGCGTTCTTTTTCAAGGTCGACGCGCGGCGGTGCACCTTCCTCGCGTCCCTCGATCTCCTTGAGGTACAGCGATTGTCCCATCTCCCCGGTCAACTCACCGATCAGAATAACGACATCGCCCTCGGACTTGAAGGCGAGGGTGGTCATCTTCGCGTAATCGTGCAAAAGCCCGACGCCGCCAATCGCCGGGGTCGGATAGATGCCGGTGCCGTTGGTCTCGTTATAGAGCGAGACATTGCCGGAGATCACCGGAAAATCAAGCGCCGTACAGGCGCGGCGCATCCCCTCGATACAGCCGACAAACTTCCCCATAATCTCGGGCCGCTCCGGATTGCCGAAATTCATGCAGTCGGTGATGGCGAGCGGCTGGCCGCCGGTTGCGGTGATGTTCCGCCAGGCTTCGGCCACCGCCTGCGCGCCGCCCGTTTCCGGATCCGCATAGCAATAGCGCGGGGTGCAGTCGGTGGTGATGGCGAGCGCCTTCTGCGTGCCGTGAATACGGACAACGGCGGCATCCCCGCCGGGGCGCTGGATGGTGTCACCCATGACCATATGGTCATACTGCTCCCAGATCCAGCGGCGGCTGGCAATCTCCGACGATCCCATGAGAGTCAGCAACGCCGCCCCCAGATCATTCGGCGCGGCGACATCCTCGCCCTTGATCACGGCGGGGGCTTTCGTTTTCGTCCAGGGTCGGTCATATTCCGGCGCGGCATCGGCAAGCGGCGCCACGGGAAGATCGGCGGCGACCTCTCCCTTCATGGTGAGGACCATCCGCCCCGTATCGGTCACCTTGCCGATGACGGAGAAATCCAGCTCCCATTTCTCGAAGATCTTCCGCGCTTCCTCCTCACGGCCCGGTTTCAGGACCATCAGCATCCGTTCCTGACTTTCAGAGAGCATGATCTCATACGGCGTCATGCCGTCCTCGCGCATCGGCACCAAATCGAGATTGAGCTCGATCCCGACGCCGCCCTTGTCCGCCATCTCGAAGGACGATGAGGTGAGGCCGGCCGCGCCCATATCCTGGATCGCGACAATCGCATCCGTCGCCATCAGTTCAAGACAGGCTTCCAGCAGCAGCTTCTCCGTGAACGGATCGCCCACCTGAACCGTCGGGCGTTTCTCGTCACTGTCATCATCGAACTCGGCGGAGGCCATGGTCGCGCCATGAATACCGTCCCGACCGGTCTTCGATCCGACATAGACCACCGGGTTGCCGACACCCGCCGCCGCGGAATAAAAGATATTGTCCGCCTCCGCGAGGCCCACCGTCATCGCATTGACGAGGATGTTGCCATCATAGGAGCTGTGGAAATTCGTCTCGCCGCCAACCGTCGGCACCCCCATGCAGTTACCATAGCCCGCGATCCCCGCGACAACGCCGGACACCAGATGCCCGGTTTTCGGATGATCCGGCCGACCGAAGCGCAGCGCATTCATATTGGCGATAGGGCGCGCACCCATGGTAAAGACATCGCGCATGATCCCGCCGACGCCGGTCGCCGCGCCCTGATAGGGCTCGATAAAGGAGGGGTGGTTATGGCTTTCCATCTTGAAGATCGCCGCCTGTCCGTCGCCGATATCGATGACGCCCGCATTCTCGCCGGGCCCACAAATCACCCAGGGCGCCTCCGTGGGCAGGGTTTTCAGCCATTTCTTGGAGGATTTATAGGAGCAATGCTCACTCCACATCACCGAGAAAATACCGAGTTCCGTCAGGTTTGGCGTGCGGCCCAGAATTTTCAGGACTTCATCATACTCGCCCTCGGTCAGGCCATGTTCCGCAACGATGTCTTTGGTAATTTCAGTCATGTCTTCTTTTAACCGATGGAATTTACGAGATGATCAAAAAACCGCTTGCCGTCCGTACCGCCCAGCTCCTTTGAGATCAGCCGTTCCGGATGCGGCATCAGGCCGAGGACATTCCCGGCCTTGTTATAGATCCCGGCGATATTGTTCAGCGAGCCGTTGGGGTTGGCCTCATCTGTCAGGTCGCCCGACACCGTGGCATATTTAAAGGCGATCTGGCCTTCGGCCTCCAGCTCATTGAGCTTGTCTTCATCCGCATAGAAGTTGCCATCGTGATGGGCGACAGGGAAACGGACAACCTCGCCCGGCTCGAACCCGCCGACGAAGCGTTCATTCTCTGCGGTGATCAGCAGATCGACATCGCGACAGACGAATTTCTGCCTTGCGTTACGGAGGAGGGCGCCGGGCAGCATTCCGGTCTCCGTCGCCACCTGAAAACCGTTGCAGATGGCAAGGACCGGTGTCCCGCCTTGCGCTTTCTTCACCACCTCGCGCATGATCGGAGAATTGGCGGCCATGGCCCCCGAGCGAAGATAGTCGCCATAGGAAAACCCGCCCGGAATGGCGATCAGGTCTGTATCGGGTAGTTCACTGTCCCCATGCCAGACCATGGTCGGCTCCCGCCCCATGGACTGGGTGAGGGCGACTTTCAGATCGCGGTCACAGTTTGATCCGGGAAATACGATAACGGCGGCCTTCATCGTCGAAAACTCCCTGTCCGGTCAATCAAGTAATTCGATGGAATAGTTTTCAATCACCGTATTGGCGAGGAGCTGCTGGCACATCTTCTCGACTTCCGCCTCGGCACTTTCCCGGTCCATGTCGGCAAGGTCAAGATCGATTGTCTTGCCCTGACGGACATCGAGAACCTCGTCGAACCCCAGCCCGTGCAGGGAATGGGAAATCGCTTTTCCCTGCGGATCGAGAACCCCGTTCTTCAAGGAAACATAGACACGTGCTTTCATCTCACCCTCATCTTGATAAAAAAGGCGCTTCTGTTGCGCCTTTACTGGATTGCAGTTGTCCCTTGCAGGTCACCGGGACCGCCTTCGGGAATAATGCCAAGACGCCGCGCAACTTCCTGATAGGCATCCTCAACACCGCCAAGATCCCGGCGGAACCGGTCCTTGTCGAGCTTCTTGTTGGTGGCGGCATCCCAGAGGCGGCAGTTGTCGGGGCTGATTTCATCGGCGAGGATGATCTGCATCTCGTCGCCCTCGAAATAGCGGCCGAACTCAAGCTTGAAATCCACCAGCCGGATGCCGATTCCGGAGAACAGCCCGAGCAGGAAGTCATTCACCCGGAGCGACTGGCTCATGATATCGTCAAGCTCCAGCGGATTGGCCCAGCCAAAGGCGGTGATATGCTCTTCCGAGACGAGCGGGTCGTTCAGCTCATCGGACTTGAAGCAATATTCGATAATCGGGCGGGGCAGGGGCGTGCCTTCGCTGATTCCCAGCCGCTTGCAGATCGAGCCCGCGGCGATATTGCGGACGATCACCTCGACCGGAATAATCTCCACTTCCCGGATCAGCTGCTCGCGCATATTGAGGCGGCGGATGAAATGGTTCTGAATGCCGATTTCGGCCAGCTTGATCATCAGATGTTCCGAAATCCGGTTGTTCAGCACACCCTTGCCGGTCACCGTTGCTTTCTTCTCACCATTGAATGCGGTGGCGTCATCCTTGAAGTACTGCACCAGCGTGCCCGGTTCCGGGCCTTCAAAGAGAACTTTTGCCTTGCCTTCGTAGACACGTCTACGTCGGGTCATGGATAAACTCCAACTCATCGAAAAGGCGGTCATACGCCATGGAAAAATCAATATGGGCAGCCCCGCTCGGGAAATGAGGAAGCCGCCATGTCTCGTCGCCAAAGCGTCGCCGCCAAAAGCAAGCGGAACATAATCCAGAAATCCTGCAAATACAACAATTCCTGACAGGGAAAAGTTGTAATTTCGGCAGAAATTCACTTGCAGGGCTAGGCGACGAACACCATTTTGAGTATAAGGCGATACCGAAGTATAATTTAGTGATTTGAAACAAGGTTCAGGGACGGGAAACGAAAATGGCAGGATTCGACGATCGCAAAAAAGGCCAGGAAGGCAAATTCGCCTTCGATCAGGAAATGGAATTCAAGATCATGGTCCGGCGGAATAAATTGCTAGGTATCTGGGTCGCGGAACTTCTCGGCAAAACGGGAACCGACGCCGAGGCTTACGCCAAGGAAGTCGTGGTTGCGGACATGGAAGAGAAGGGCGATGAAGACGTCTTTCGCAAGGTCCGGGGCGACCTTGATGCGGCAAAAGTCGAAATGTCCGATCACCGCATCCGCCGGCAGATGGAAGAATTTCTGGCCGTTGCCCGCGGGCAGATCACCGCAGGGAACTGATCCCGTCAGAAAAAGAAGGAGGCGCCGGATCACCGAGGCCTCTTTCTTCTCCTAGTCGCCAAAAACCCGTCGGAAGATCGTATCCACATGCTTTGTGTGATATTCTAGATCAAATACGCCTTCTATATCTTTGTCTGACAAGGCTTTTGTCACGTCTTCGTCCGCTTTCAGAAGCTCAAGGAAGTCCGCGCCCTCGCGCCAGACCCGCATCGCGTTCCGCTGTACGAGGCGGTAGCTATCCTCGCGGCTGACCCCGGCCTGCGTCAACGCCAGCAGCACCCGCTGCGAATGGATCAGGCCGCCAAGCTTGTTCATGTTCGCCATCATGTTTTCCGGATAGATCACCAGCTTTTCAATGACAGAAGTCAGGCGGGCCAGCGCGAAATCAAGCGTGATCGTCGCATCCGGGCCGATGCCGCGTTCGACGGAGGAATGGGAGATATCCCGCTCATGCCAGAGCGCGACATTCTCCATCGCCGGGATTGTCGCCATGCGCACAAGTCGGGCCAGACCGGTAAGGTTTTCCGTCAGCACCGGGTTACGCTTGTGCGGCATTGCGGAGGAACCTTTCTGCCCCGGGGAAAAATACTCCTCGGCCTCCAGCACTTCCGTTCGCTGCAAATGACGGATTTCAACGGCCAGCCGCTCGATCGAGCTGGCGATGACGCCAAGGGTGGCAAAGAACATCGCGTGACGATCGCGGGGAATCACCTGCGTTGAGGCGGGCTCCGGCGTGAGGCCGAGCGATTTCGCCACATGTTCCTCAACGAACGGGTCGATATTGGCAAAGGTGCCGACAGCGCCCGATATCGCGCATGTGGCGATATCCTTTCGCGCATTCACCAGCCGTTCGCGATTGCGATCAAATTCCGCATAGGCCTGCGCCATCTTGAGGCCGAAGGTCACCGGCTCCGCATGGATACCATGGGACCGGCCGACGCAGACATCATCCTTATGGGCATAGGCCTTCGCCTTCAGCGCCGCGAGCAGCAGGTCCATGTCCTTGAGCAGGATATCGCTGGCCTTTGTAAGCTGCACCGACAGGCAGGTATCGAGCACGTCCGAGGAGGTCATGCCCTGATGTACGAAACGGGCCTCATCGCCGACATATTCGGCAAGGTTGGTGAGGAAGGCGATCACGTCATGCCTGGTTTCCCGCTCGATCTCGTCAATCCGGTCAATATCGAACTGGCCCCGGTCCCAGACCGCCCTGGCGGCGGCTTCGGGAATCACGCCGAGCTTGGCTTGCGCGTCACAGGCATGGGCTTCGATCTCGAACCAGATGCGGAACTTGCTTTCCGGCTCCCAGATGGCGGTCATTTCTTCTCGGGCGTAGCGGGGAATCATGGCGGATCTTACTTTCTGAAAACAATTGTCGGAAGAACGGGTGACTAGCAGAGATAACGCAAAATCTCAACCACTTCCGACAGGCATCAGGAGTTTACATCAAACCCAGCGACTTGAAACTGGCGCTGTCCCGGTTGCCGACGATCAGGTGATCATGGATCTTGATGCCAAGGGCGCTCGCCGCAGCCATGATTTCCCCGGTCATGTCGATATCGGCCTTCGACGGTGTCACATCGCCGGAGGGGTGATTATGCACAAGGATCAGCGCCGTCGCGCCGAGTTCCAGCGCCCTTTTTACCACCTCACGCGGATAGACAGCAGTATGGTTGACGGTGCCGGTTTGCTGCACCTCATCGGAGATCAGGTGGTTCTTGTTATTCAGGAACAGGATACGGAAATGCTCGATACTCCGATCGCTCATCGTTCCCTGGCAATATTCCAGCAGCGCCTGCCAGGAGCCGAGAACGTTCTTCTTCTCGATTTCGGCGCGGAGAATTTTCTCTCCCAATGTCTCGGCAACTTTCAGGGTGGCGATTACCGCATCGCCCACCTTGTCGATCTTGCGGAGTGCCTGCGGTTCCGCCTTCAGGACCTTTGCGAGGCTGCCGAATTCCGCCAGCAGTGACTTGGCCAGCGGTTTCGTATCCCCGCGCGGGGAGGCGGCAAAGAGCAGCATTTCAAGCAGCTGGTAATCCGCAAGGCTGCGTGCACCGGCGGAAATGACCCGCTCGCGCATTCTTTCCCGATGGCCAAGCCGGTGGTCGTCTTTCGCCCGCAGTTTCGACGGGTCGTCCGCAAACCCAAGCCCGAATTCCGGTGCCTCCAGTTCCTGAAGTCCGGCTTTCGCGTTCGGGCGTTTCGGCTTAGACGGCATAAGGCGGGCAGTCCAGCCCCTTGGGCGAGCGGGTGAAAATCTCGTATCCCGTTTCGGTGACACCGAGGGAATGCTCGAACTGGGCGGAGAGGGAGCGGTCCTTGGTAACCGCCGTCCAGCCATCGTCCAGCACCTTGACCTGCCAGGTGCCGAGATTGATCATCGGCTCAATCGTGAAGATCATGCCGGGACGAAGCTCAACCCCTTCGCCGGGCGTGCCATAATGAACGATATTCGGCACATCGTGGAAAACCTGACCGAGGCCATGGCCGCAGAAATCCCGCACAACGGAACAGCGCTTGCCTTCGGCGTAATTCTGGATGGCGTAGCCGATATCGCCGGTCGTCGCGCCGGGTTTCACCACCTCGATCCCGCGCATCAGCGCTTCATAGGTAATATCAATCAGGCGCGCCGCCTTCACACTTGGCTTGCCGGCCACGAACATGCGACTGGTATCTCCGTGCCAGCCGTTGACAGTTGGCGTCACATCGATATTGAGGATATCCCCATCCTGAAGCTTCTTCGGGCCCGGAATGCCGTGGCAGACCACATGATTGATGGAGGTGCAGATGGATTTTGGGAAGCCGCGATAATTGAGCGGGGCCGAAATACCGCCGCGCTCCGCGATGAAATCCGCGCAGAGCGTGTTCAACTCATCCGTCGTGACGCCCGGCACCACATGCTCCGCAATCATGTCCAGGGTCTCCGCCGCGAGCCGTCCGGCGACCCGCATACCTTCGAAACCTTCCGGTCCATGCAGCTTTATGACGCCGTTATTGCGATCCGGCGCGGCTATACTTGTTTCATATCTCATTAAACGCTCTTCAGTTTTCTTGAATAATACCCTATATGCGTCCGAAAAAAAACTAGGGAATGACCGGTACGGGTGAACCCAGCCGTATTTCGCTGGTCGTTATGTGGCAGTCATAGCATAAAATTTCAACGCCTGCCTCCCGTGCAACCTGAAAAGCGGCGGCATAGGCCGGATCGATATCCGCCGCGAGACGGAAGGACGAGCAATCGGTTCTCTGGACCAGATAGAACATGACGGCGCGCTTGCCGCTTGCGACCATGTTCCCCAGTTCCTGCAAATGCCTGGTGCCGCGCGCCGTCACCGAATCCGGGAATTCCGCATGTATCTCGCTCCGCTTCAGGGTGACATTCTTGACCTCGACATAGCAATCGGGCCGACCGCCGCCGGACAGCAGCATGTCGATGCGGGATTTCGCGCCGTATTTCACTTCGCGGGTGAGGGTGTCATAGCCCTTGAGCGCCTCGATCTCGCCATTCGCAATCGCCTCTGCAACGATGCCGTTCGGATGCGCGGTATTGATCCCGACCAGTGCGCCGTCCGCCGCCGCCAGCTCCCAGCTGTATTGCAGTTTTCGCTTGGGATTATCGGCGGGGGAGAGCCAGACCGTCATCCCGGCGTCCTTCAGCCCCATCATCGAGCCCGGATTGGCGACATGGGCAGTGATGACCTCCCCGTTTTCAAGCTCGACATCGGCGAGGAAGCGTTTATAGCGTTTGATCAGGCGGCCCCTGATGAGGGGTGAGGGAAATTTCATAATCTGTCGTCGAATAATATCCATGCGGGGCGAAAATAGCAGGTGCCCTTTGTAATCCGTTTGCTATGATATCGGCAAGCCCGAGTCCAGAAATAACAGGTACGCTCAATGTCCGATCCAACCAGTTCCCCTTCGAAAACCGTGACCGCCGCCGTTCTGCTGATTGGCGACGAGATCCTGTCCGGGCGGACGCAGGACAAGAACATGGCGTGGATGGCGGCGCGCCTGACCGACATCGGTGTCCAGCTCCGGGAGGCGCGGGTGGTCCCGGATATCGAGGCGGAGATTGTCGCGGCGGTGAATTCATTGCGGGCGAAGTTCGACTATGTCTTCACCACCGGCGGTATCGGCCCGACCCATGACGACATTACCGCCGATTCCATGGCCGCGGCCTTCGGTGTCGGCATTGATCATCATCCCGAGGCCATGGCCATCCTGACCCGCCATTACGAGACAAGCGGGATCGAGTTCAATACTGCCCGCAAGAGAATGGCCCGCATTCCCGATGGCGCCAGCCTGATCAACAACCCGGTCAGCAAGGCGCCGGGTTTCCGGCTTGAGAATGTCTATGTGATGGCCGGAGTACCGATCATCATGCAGGCGATGTTCGAGGAAATCGCACCCGAGCTCAAAGGTGGTGCGAAAATGCAGAGCCGGACCATCGGCGCCGGATTGCCTGAAGGAAAGGTTGCCGATGCGCTCGGCGCGTTGCAATCGCGCTATCCCGATGTCTCCATGGGCTCCTACCCCTATTTCCGGCAAGGCGAAGTGGGGACAAACCTTGTCCTGCGCTCAACCGACGTGAAAGCCCTCGACAATGCCTTCGATGAGCTGATGAAGGCCGTCACGGAACTCGGCGCGGTGGCGATAGAAACCACATAAAAGGGCGCAAGCCCGCGCCTTTCCGCCGCTTTCCGGCCATGCCGGGCGGAGCGCAAAAAATCGCCCGCCGCGCCATTATCTCCTTGTTTCACAACGCCGCTTTGGGTAGGTTGCAAAGCGCCGCCCGCATGGTGAAATTGGTAAACACAGTAGACTTAAAATCTGCCGCCCGTAAGGGCTTCCCGGTTCAAGTCCGGGTGCGGGCACCAATTATTTTGCGTGTATAAGGATATGGCGGGGCGCCCTCGTGAAGGAATTCAAGCCAGAGTAGAGCGCCTCATATCCGGAAGCGGTTACGCAGCGCGAGGCCGATCAGGAAGATGAAAATGATGGCCAGCACGCCTTCAAAAACCATGGCGAAATCTATCCAAATACCTGTGTTGTCGCCAAAAAGGGTTTCTCTGACTGATTTGAAATTTTCCCGTGATAGCGCGAAGAAGGGAACGACCGTGGTCAATGACAGCTTGAGCCCCTCAGTCAGCGTGTGCGGGGGAAGCAAGTAAAACTTTCCCAATGCTTCACTAAACCGAAGTGTCGACAACCAGTATCCGACCCCGAAATAGAGCCAGGTCATAAATAGCCAGTACGTTGGCCACCAAAGACTGCGACCGAAATCGCTGGTCCACTCGTAAAGATAGCTGGGAAGCAAGCTGATAATCACAAGTAGCGAACGCAAATTTAAAAGAAGGCGAAATAATGCTTTCATTTTTTTTACGATAAACTTGCGCGCCCAGTTAGTGTCGTAAGCAGGCGTCGCACTAAAGCCTTCATAAAACCGCTTGGCTTTAAGCTCCTTCGCGAAAAAATCCTGCTCCCGCTCATGATCCCGCGCCTGAACGGCCAGTTCCTTCAGGCGGCGGAATTTATCGGCATCAGTATCCGTAGCTGCTCTTTTAAACACCCTCCATACCTTTTTGGACTGAATAGCGTAAGCAACCTTCATCTTATGTAAGGTAAAATGCGCCGACATAGTCGAGCGCCGAAAATCCGGTACCACCTCAAATCTACTGCCTTCCAGATTAACGGGGCCGCCAAATTTGGCTCCTGCGAAACTGCTTTCATATTCAAAATTTGTGTCCATGAAAGCAGCTTCTTTACTGAATTGAGCGCCGCTGAAGTTGGCATTTCCCCCACTGAACTCGGCATCCGAAAGGTCGGCATTTCCCCCGCTGAAGTCAACGTTGTGAAAAAGAGCACTTCCGCCATTAAACTTAGCTCTTTTGAATAGGGCGTCTCCCCCATTGAATTTGGCTTTCCTGAAAGCAGTTACGCCCGCCTTAAATTCAGTCCCTTCGAAATTAACATCTCCTCCACAAAACTCAGCATTGTCAAAATCGGTATTAATATGATTGAACTTAGCTCTGGAAAAATTGATTTCCTCGCTATTAATTTTAGCGCTCCTAAAAGTAGCGTTATTGAATATTGCTTCAATAAAGGTAAGCCTTTTTACGTCAAATTCGATCTCAGAAAAATTAACCCTCTTATCAAACCGCGTACCACAAAAATCTATACATTCACATTCACTCTTAAAAATACCTCCAGAAAAGTCGACACTGTTTGAAAATTCCGCTTCCGTAAAATTGATTGTGCGGGTCGAGAAAATGGCAGACCTAAAACTATTAAGATTCATAAATTTGGTTTTATAAAATTCTATTGAATGACCGCAAAATTCTGTGCCTTCAAAACTCACATTTCCATTGAATATTGTGTGGTCAAAATGTGTGATACCGCAAAATTTCGCTTTGGCGAACTTAGCATTACCATTGAATATCACACTTTCAATAAAATTCATTTTCCCGCAGAAATTTGTATCTCGGAAATCCCCATTTAAGATTGTCGCACCCCTAAAACCCACACTGCCGGGAAACTTAAAGCCTGCAAATGAAATTTCTTCTTTCGTAAAGTCATGCCCCCAAAATTCCACCGCCACGCCGGAATTTTCCGCAGCCCATTTATTCCACTCATCCTTACCCTGACGGGCGAGAGCGAGGGCCTCTTCCTTGGGAAGGATTTTCTCTTCATCGTCTGCCATAAATTTCCCCCTCTTTTGACATACCAGACTATGCCACCGGCGCTATTATAGACAAATTTCTATAAAATCACCGAAACAATAGAGGGAAGCGGAAAGAGTTGTCGGGTGGGGCGATTTCTGCTAGGAAATGGCGCATACTCATTCCTGTAGAAAACTCAACCCGGATGGAAAATATCGTGACGGCGCGCAACGATCTGGAGACGATATTCAAGGCCAGCCTCGATCAGGCGGCGCACACGGATGATCCCTATGACCTGTGGGAACTGAGCGGACTGTTCCCGACTGACGTGGTGGATGACCTGCTCGCGCTCGATATCGGGCCGGGCGAGATGGATTACCGGATCGGCCGGCGCGAGATCAATAACGACAAGCGCAATTACTTTGATGTCGCGCGGCAGGCCTCGACGCCGGTTGTTAAAAGCGTGGCGGAACTGTTTCAGGCACCCGGGACCGTTGCCGCGATCGAGGAGAAATTCGGCATTGACCTGACGGGCACCTTCCTGCGCATTGAATATACCCAGGACCGGGAGAGTTTCTGGCTGGAGCCGCATACGGATATCGGGGTGAAGAAATTCACCCTGCAGATTTATCTCTCACGGGGGGCAGAAGCGGAAAGCTGGGGTTCCTCCATCTACAAGGACAGCCAGACCTTCGTGCGCAATGTCCCCTTCCGGAGCAACTGCGCCATTGTCTTTGTGCCGTCGCCGCACACCTGGCACGGATTCCGGCCGCGCCCGATCAACGGCACCCGCAAGACCCTGATCGTCAATTATGTCACCGATAAATGGCGCGCCCGCAATGAACTCGCGTTCCCGAACACGCCGGTGCGTGTCTGACTACCGTGAGCGCGTGCCCTGCACCCGACTGAATTACATCTGAAAGGGAAGAAATGGTGAGCCCGACAGGATTCGAACCTGTGACCCGCTGATTAAAAGTCAGCTGCTCTACCAACTGAGCTACGGGCCCACTATTTGCGGTGTGTATCGCGACGAAGCTCAACGCAAAATGCCCCGTAGTGTCGCAATGCGGCTGCAACATAGGGTCGTCTCAACGGATGGTCAAGCATCCATTTCGTTTTTTTCAGAGCGCTGTCTGATTTGCGGTTATTTGCCACATTGGCGTTTTAAATATGGACGGATCGGCCGCTAAATGGCAGAAAAAAGAAGCCTTTACAGTCAAGAAATGAGGAAGCGAATGATTTCGAAGATTTTGTCCCGGATGTTTCTGGTTGTCGCGCTGGTCGGCCTCGCCGGACTGCCGATGAAAAATGCGCTCGCCGCCGACCCGGAAAACACGCTCTATCTCGACCTGCAATATGGCCGGGTGGTGATCGAGCTGCGGCCCGACCTTGCGCCAACCCACGTTGCCCGGATAAAGGAACTGACGCGCGAAGGCTTCTATGACGGGGTGAAATTCCATCGCGTGATCGAGGATTTCATGGCCCAGACCGGCGATCCGACGGGTACGGGCAGGGGTGGCTCCGGTCGCAAGCTCCGCTCCGAATTCACCAATACGCCCCATGTGCGCGGCACCGTCTCCATGGCGCGGGCGCAGTCCCCGCATAGCGCCGACAGCCAGTTCTTTATCGTTCTGGCGGAAACGCCGCACCTGAACGGAAAATACACGGTCTGGGGGCAGGTGATCGAAGGAATGGAATATGTTGACCTGATCAGGAAGGGCGTGGGGAGCAGCGGCATGGTGCCGGGCGAGCCCGATATCATCGTGAAGATGCAGGTCGCGGCGGACGCCGGGTAGCCTGCCGCACGGCCTTATTTCTCTGACGGCGGGTTATCGGCGAACCATTGGACGATGGCGGGCATGTCCCGCTCGAACCCGCCGGGAATGAAGATGTTTAGAAATCCGGCGCGGGCGTCCGTCCTGTTCGCGAAATCATGGGTGACGCCGACGGGAACCCGCAAGAAAGTTCCCTTCGGCGCCTCGACCTCTTTCCCGTCGACATAGAAGGTCATTGTCCCCTCAAGGACGAAGAAGATATCATCCTCCGTCTCATGGGAATGCGGACCGGAGCCGGTCTCATGCGGCTCCAGCCACCATTCGGAAATCGAGTATTTACTGTCCGTTTCCGCCTCATCGGCGAGGAAATAGCTCGTCATGCCGCCCATGTCATAGCGGCGGCCACCGGAGGGCGGTACGGTCAGTATATCCCGTGGTTCCTTCTCAAGACGCGTCATGACCGGCTCCTTTCCCTGACTGAAAACCTTGCGCTAAACGCAGCGCCCGCCATCCACCTCCAGCGCGACACCGGTGATAAAGGACGCATCATCCGACGCCAGCCAGAGAGCCGCGTGGGCAAGATCACGCGGCGTATTCTCCCGGCCCAGCGGAATGGTCGAGACGAACTTGTCGCGGATTTCCTGGGTATCGACACCGCCCATGAACTCGACCGCCATGGGCGTATGGGCGAAGACCGGGCAAAGCGCGTTGACCCGCACCTGCTTCGGCGCCAGCTCAACCGCCATGGATTTCGACATGGTGAGGACCGCGCCCTTGCTCGCGTTATACCAGGTGAGGCCGGGACGGGGGCTCAGCGCCGCCGTGGAGGATATATTGACGATATTGCCGCCCTTTTCAAGCATATGGGGAACAATGGCCTTGGTGGTGAGGAAGAGGCTCTTGACATTCACCTCGAAGATCTTGTCGAAGGTTTCAACATCCACATCGAACATCGACCCGTTGCGTTGCGGCATCCCGGCGTTATTCACCAGTATGTCGATCTTCTGGAAGTTATCGAGGGTCTGCTGTGCCATGGCAGCAATGTCTTCGGCGCTGGTGACATCGGTTTCGCTGCTGATCGCGACACCGCCCTCATCGGTGATGCTTTTGGCTACCGCCGCCGCGGCGGCTCCGTTTATGTCGCTGACCACAACCTTTGCGCCCTCGGCCGCGAATAATTTCGCCATTGCCTCGCCAAAGCCGGAGCCAGCACCGGTAATGATCGCCACTTTATCTTTTAATCGCATGAATATCCTCCATCTATCTGGCAGGATAGTTCACCGTTGGCGCGCAATTGGCAAGGCGGGATTTAAAAAATTTATCGAAAAGGCGGGAAGGGGTCAGGCCGCTTTCCGGCGAATGCGATACTGCGGGATGTAGAGGCTGACTTCCGTCCCCTCGCCATATTTGCTGTGAAGCTCCAGCCGGCCTTCATGCAACTCCGCAAGGTTCCTGGACAGCGGCAGGCCGAGACCCGTACCACGATACTTGCGACTCTTCTCGTTATCGACCTGCACGAAAGGCGTCAGCGCCCGCTCGATATCGTCCTCGCGGATACCGATGCCATTATCGGTCACGCTGATCTTCATGCCGTCATTGTCGAGCATCCGGACCGAGGTGACAATGCACCCGCCGGAGGGAGTAAATTTGACAGCATTGGACAGCAGATTAATCAGGATCTGCTTGATCATGCGACGATCGGCGAATATCCGCGGCAGCAAGGGATCGAATTCCAGCTTGATATTGATATCGTTGTCGATGGCCTGCTGTTGCGTCAGGCGAATGCATTCATTAACCAGCACATCGATCTCGACTTCCTCTTCCTTGATCTTCTGCTCCCCGGCCTCGATTTTCGAGAAGTCGAGGATATCATTGATCAGGTCGAGAAGATGATGCCCGCTCGAATTGATGTCATGGACATATTCCAGATATTTGGGCGATCCGACAGGGCCGAAGATCTGACTGATAATCACTTCGGAAAAGCCGATAACGGCGTTGAGCGGGGTGCGGAGTTCATGGCTCATATTGGCGAGGAACTTGCCTTTCAACTGGGCGGCATATTCCGCTTCATCCTTGGCCTGCTTCAGGAATGCCTCAATCTGCATCTGCGCCGAGATATCGCGAATGACAAGCTGCATGACGATCCTCTCCCCGTAGAGCAGGGCCGACGCCTCCATTTCAACGCTTGTCTGTGTACCATCCTCCCGAAGAACCTTCGATTTCAGTGCGGGCAGGTTATTCACCCGCTCCATATCATCGGCATCGCCGAAATACTGCGCCAGCGCGTCACTGTCCGAAAAAAGAAAATAACTGGAAATCTTCTGGCCGATCAGGTCGTGACGGCTTTTGACATTGAATAATTCAAGCGCGGCTTCGTTGACATAGATGATGAAGCCGCCCTTATGCGCGACAATCGCATCGGGGGAGAGCTCCACCATGCTGCGGTAGCGATCCTCATTCTCCCGCAGCGCCTGTTGCGCCATCCGGTTGGTGGTCACATCGTTCAGGGTCAGTACAAAGCTGCCGTCAGGCCCCTTGTTGAAGGAGCTTTTTACAATCCGGCCATCCGTGAAATGACGATCGATAATGCCGGTGGGCAACCGTTCGATTGCTTTTATCACCTTAGTGATAAACCGGTCCTTATCGTCACCGACATTGACATAGTTATCAAAAGACCAGCCAAGGATATCATGGAACGTGGTATTCGGCGTCAGCCGGGCTTCGTCAATACTGATTAACTCGATATATTTCTGGTTCCATTTCAGCAGCTTGTAGTTCTTGTCATAGACGCCGATCCCGACGGAGACATTTTCGAACACCGTATCAAGCAGCGATTCCCTGGAAAGCAGCGTCTGATTGTCCTTTTTTGCCTGGGTTGACTGCAGGAAGGTCAGCGTAAAGCAAATCAACAGGCTCCCCATGGCGAGGAGAGAGGCATAGGGCGTCGGCGATAACCCTGCGAGGGCGGCCAACAGAAGAAGCGTGCCGAGTGTCCCGGCCACCATAGCAACGCCGCGCGCCCAGCGCACATGTTCTGTTTTTCGAACGTTCATCGACAACGATTTAGTCCCACTAAGCGGATGCGTCATAAACGGCATCCCGATTTTCCGGCTATTATTTTACAGCCGTAGTGTTAATAGTAGGTTTACGCGCGATGAAAGGCATCCCACGCACTTTCGAAATTTCAAAAGACAGGAATTTACCTTCGTGATAATGTGCAGAAATCACCCGAGACAGCCGTTAAGTCAATAGTTTTTATATTGTTTTAGAAGTCATAGCCGAGATGTTCAAAAAATCGAAAGACACGGATAAATCCGACGATACCGAGCGGAAAACCACTCTGGTGGAACCCCCGGCGAAAGCCCGGCCGCTTGCACGCCTGAGAACCTATTTCCTGACCGGTATTGTCGTAACGGCACCGATCGCGATCACGATCTACCTGACCTATGTGTTTGTGTCTTTCGTCGATGCTAATATCACGCCGCTTATCCCCGCACGCTATAATCCGGAAACCTACCTGCCGTTCGGCATTCCGGGCCTTGGGGTCATAATTGCCGCCTTTGCCCTGATCCTGATCGGATTTCTTACCGCCAACTATCTTGGTCGGAGCTTATTGGTACTGGGGGAACGGATTGTCGGACGGATGCCGATTGTCCGCTCGATCTACAACGCGCTCAAGCAGATCATGGAGACGGTGCTGGCGCAGTCGAGCACGTCCTTTCGCGAGGTCGTTCTTCTGGAATATCCCCGAAAAGGCGTCTGGGCGCTGGCCTTTGTCACCAGCACCGCCAAGGGGGAGGTCAACGCCCAGCAGGAAGAGGACATGATCAGCATTTTCCTGCCGACAACGCCCAACCCGACATCCGGTTTTTTGCTGTTCGTGCCGAAAAGCGATCTCACCTATCTCGACATGACGGTGGAAGAGGGGGTCAAGCTCGTCATCTCCGCCGGCATGATCTGGCCGGAACCGGCCAGGAAAAACGGTGATACGCCGGAGAAAAAGAAACTTCCGCCGCCTCTGACGGACAAGGGGCCCGAAAAGCCGTCAGCCTGACAGATAGCGAATGGCGCTGTCCCGTTCAAATAGATAGAGCAGGGTCTTGAGCGCCGTTCCGCGCTTGCCCGTCAGTTTTTCGTCCTTTTCCAGAATGAGGCGAGCATCGTCGCGGGCGATGGCGAGTAGGTGGGAATGAATATGCAGATCAGCAATCCGGAATTCCGGCAAGCCGCTTTGCCGGGTGCCCAGCAACTCTCCCGCGCCGCGCAGGCGTAAATCCTCCTCCGCGATCCGAAATCCGTCCTCGGTCTCCCGCAGGATGCCAAGCCGCGCTTTCTGTGTCTCGCCGAGTGGCGGGGCATACAGCAGCAGGCAAGTGCCCTCCAGCCCGCCGCGCCCGACACGCCCGCGAAGCTGATGCAGCTGGGCAAGGCCGAACCGCTCCGCATGTTCGATGATCATGACGGTCGCTTCGGGCACATCGACACCGACCTCGATCACCGTGGTGGCGACGAGGATGCTGATCTCCCCGGACATGAAACGCCGCATGGTCGCGTCCTTCTCATCAGGTTTCAGGCGGCCATGGATCAGCCCGACCTGATCGCCATAGAGTTTCTGAAGATGGGCGAAACGTTCCTCCGCCGCCGCTACATCCAGAACTTGCGATTCCTCAACCAGCGGACAGACCCAGTAAATCCGCTCTCCTGCCTGCAGTTTGCGGCCAAGCCCGTCGGCGACGGCATCCAGCCGCTCAAGATCAATCGCCCGGGTATCGATCGGTTTGCGGCCGGGCGGTTTTTCCGCGATGATCGATACATCCATATCGCCATAGGCGGTGAGGGCGAGGGTGCGCGGGATGGGTGTTGCCGTCATCACCAGAACATCGACACCGCCCTTGCCGTCGCGCCCCTTGGCACTCAGGGTAAGTCGCTGATGCACGCCGAAGCGATGCTGTTCGTCAATGATCGCGAGTCCAAGGTCATGAAAGCGCACATCCTCCTGAAAGAGGGCATGAGTGCCGACCACCAGATCGACCGTGCCGCTTTCCAGTTCCTCAAGAATTGCCGCGCGCTTCTTGCCTTTGAGGCGGCCGGTGATCAGCAGGCATTTCAGTCCCGCCTTTGTCGCCAGCGGCTCAATCGCGTTGAAATGCTGATGGGCGAGGATTTCCGTTGGCGCCATAATGGTGGCCTGCGCGCCCGCCTCAACCGCCGTGGCCATGGCCAGCAGGGCGACCACCGTCTTGCCACTGCCGACATCACCCTGCAACAGGCGAAGCATCCGATGCCCGCCCGCCATATCGGCCTCGATCTCCGTAAGGACGAAACTCTGAGCGCCCGTCAGGCTGAAAGGCAGGGAGTCCAGAATTTTCTGGCGGATTTCTCCGTTCCCTACCAGTGACCGACCCGGCTTTCGCTTCATGCTGCGGCGGACAAGTTCCAGTGCAAGCTGATTGGCAAGCAGCTCATCATAGGCGAGGCGGGCCCGCGCCGGCGCGTCCCGATCAAAATCCGCCTCCTCCGACGGGGCATGGGCCTTGAGCAGGCTTGTCCGCCAGCCACCCCAGCCTTCGCGCGACAGCAAGGCCGGATCCAGCCATTCGGGCAGGTCGGGCAGCATCGGCAGGAACTGGCGCGCCGCCTTGATGAAAGTCTGGTTGGTAAGACTGGCGGTCAGCGGATAGACCGGTTCAAACAGCGGTATATCCGAGGCGGTTTCCCGGGTCGCGATATAGTCGGGATGGGTCATCTGGTAGGAACCGCCATATTCCTCCAGCTTGCCGCTCACCAGACGTTCGCTTCCTTCCGGGAGTTGCTGTCGCAGATAGGGTTCCCGGCCGTTGAAGAAAGTGAGGGTGAGGGGTTGTGCCCCCACGTCGCACTGGATTTTATAAGGCGCCCGCCGGTTCTGCGACGGCAGGTGATGATCAACATGCAGCGCGACGACGATGGTCCGGTTCACCAGGTCCGGCGTTAGCGCCGTCACCTCATGGCGTGTCACCAGCCCCGTCGGCAGATGCCAGGCGAGATCGATGATGTTCGGCCCGGCCAGCTTCTCGATCAGCGCCGTCAGTCGCGGCCCGATGCCTTTGAGATTGCTGACAGGGGAGAAGAATTGAAACAGGATTTCCGGGCGCACCGCATTCCTCACGATTGATTTGTGGCATTGTGATATCACTGGAGGCCCAAGGTCAATGTTCCTTGCAGGTAAAATGGCTTTTCCTGTCACTTCCTGCTGACATCGTGGACGAGACAGGCTATATCCAACGTCAATCAGAAAAGAGCTTGCGATCATGACTGAAGATATCACCATCCGCCGCAAACGGCTTATCCACCGTTCCCGCTATACCGGCATGAAGGAAACCGACCTGCTGCTGGGCGGTTTCGCCAATAAATATGTCAGCGGCTTTTCCGGCGACCAGCTTGATACCTATGAAGCCTTGCTGCAAGCCGGGGACCCCAATATCTATGTCTGGGCTGTCGGGCGGGAGGATGTCCCGGAGGAATATCAGAGCGATGTCATGACCCTGCTTCAGCAATTCAGCCAGTTTGAGCAACGCAGCAAAGTTTAAGCCTGTATGAGTGATACAACGACCTCTCGCCTGTGTGCCCGGATTTCAAGTCTTGCAAAGGCGGATCATTCCTTTCGAATTGAATCGGTGCCGGAGGGGTATGACGCCTGTCTGCTCGGCGAGCTTGCGCGAAAGACGGACCGCGATATCCTCTATGTGCTGCGCGATGATGTCCGCATGGCCGCAAGCGAGGGGGCGCTCGCCTTCTTCAATCCCGATATAGAGGTCATCAGCTTTCCCGCCTGGGATTGCCTACCCTATGACCGGGTCTCGCCCAACCCGGAGATTGTCGCCCACCGGATGACGAGCCTCGGCCAGATGATCGACACGGCAAGGCACGCCCGCATTTTCCTGACCACGCTTAATGCCGCAACCCAGCGGGTGCCGCCGATCGAGATGGTGGCGAACAGCCGCCTGAATATCCGCCTCGGCGACAAGGTCAACGGACCGGAGCTGACGACCTATCTGATTGCCAACGGTTTTTCCCGCATCGGCACAGTGATGGAGCCGGGGGAATTCGCGGTGCGCGGCGGCCTGATCGATATATTTGCGCCGGGCGCGGCCAATCCGGTACGCCTTGACCTGTTCGGCGACAAAGTCGACGGCATTCGTGAATTTGACGCCCTGACGCAGAGATCGACGGGGAAAATCGACCGCTTAGAACTCACCGCGGCCTCCGAATTTCTCCTGAATGATACCTCGGTGCCGCTGTTCCGCTCCGGCTATCGCACCGCCTTCGGCGCCGTCACCCAGGATGACCCGCTCTATGAGGCGGTCAGCGAGAAGCGCCGCCATGCCGGGATGGAACATTGGCTGCCGCTCTTTCATGAGCGGATGGCGACACTCTTCGACTATCTTCCCGAGGCGGACCTGTTCCTCGATCACATGCTTGAGGAGGCGCTGGCGGCGCGGCATGAGACCGTCATCGATTATTATGACAGCCGGTGCGCGGCGGCGCGGTCGAGCGGTGCGGATTACAAACCCCTGCCGCCGAAGCAGCTTTACCTCGATCCCGAGGAATGGCAGGCCGCCATCACCACCCGGGCTGCCGGGCAGTTCTCCCCCTTCAGGGGCGGATCGGAAGGAACGCATATCATCGATGCGGAAGGCCATGCCGGGCGCGACTTCGCGCCGGAGCGGGCCCGGCATGAAGCTAATATCTATGACTATCTGAAAAATCATGTCATTGAAAAGCTGAAAGAAAATAAGCATGTTATCCTCGGTTTTTTCACCAATGGATCAAGGGCGCGCAATAAAACCGTCCTCGCGGATCACGGAATTGAACCAACCCGGGAGATTGATGATTTTCAGGGCGTCAGCGGAAATAATATTCCCAATCTCGCCGTCCTGCCGCTTGAAAAAGGGTTCGAGACTCCGGATTTCGTCATCATCGGCGAGCAGGACGTGCTCGGCGACCGGTTGGTGCGGCCGCGCAAATCCTCCAAACGGAGCGAGAATTTCATCGCCGAAGCCTCGCAGCTTTCGCCCGGCGACTATGTGGTGCATGTGGATCACGGGATTGCCCGGTATGAAGGCCTGACGACGATCGAGATTTCCGGCGCGCCGCATGACTGCGTGACACTGCTCTATGCGGGCGGGGACAAGATCTACCTGCCGGTCGAGAATATCGAAATGCTGTCGCGCTATGGCGGCAGCGATATGACGGTCGTGCTTGATAAACTCGGCGGGTCCGGCTGGCAGGCACGAAAGGCCAAACTGAAAAAACGGGTCATGGAAATGGCCGACCAGCTGATCAAGATCGCGGCGGCGCGTCAGCTGCGTAAGGCAGAGCGGCTGTCTCCGCCAGACGGGCTGTATGCTGAATTCTGCGCCGATTTCCCGTTCGAGGAAACAGAGGATCAGTTGAAAGCGATCGAGGATACACTTGAAGACATGACAAGCGGTCGCCCGATGGACCGGCTGATCTGCGGCGATGTCGGCTTCGGCAAGACGGAAGTCGCGCTCCGGGCCGCCTTCACCGCCGCCATGGCAGGCAAGCAGGTCGCCATTGTCACCCCGACGACATTGCTCGCGCGGCAACATTTCAAGGGCTTTACGGCGCGCTTTGCCGACCTGCCGGTGAAGATAGCGCAGCTATCGCGCATGGTGACGACGAAGGAAGCAAACCAGACCCGGGCCGATCTTGAAGCCGGGCAGGTGGATATCGTTATCGGCACCCACGCGCTCCTTGCGAAATCCGTGAAGTTCAAGGATCTCGGCCTTGTCATCGTCGATGAGGAACAGCATTTCGGCGTCGGCCACAAGGAACGGCTGAAGGAGCTCCGGGCGGATGTTCATGTGCTGACCCTGACGGCAACGCCGATCCCGCGCACATTGCAACTGGCGATGACCGGCATCCGCGATCTTTCCATCATCGCAACCCCGCCGGTGGATCGGCTGGCCATCCGCACTTTCATACTGCCCTTCGATCCGGTGGTTCTGCGGGAGGCGTTACTGCGCGAACATTACCGGGGCGGCCAGAGTTTTATCGTCTGCCCGCGCCTTTCGGACCTGCCGGAAGTCGGGAACTTTCTTCGCAATCATGTGCCGGAGGTGAAATATGTCACCGCCCATGGCCAGCTTCCGGCAAAAGAACTCGATAGCGTCATGAACGCCTTTTACGACGGGTCCTATGACGTGCTGGTAGCAACGAATATTGTCGAATCCGGTCTTGATATCCCGTCAGCCAATACGCTGATTACCTATCGCGCCGATATGTTCGGGCTGGCACAGCTTTACCAGATCAGGGGACGTATCGGCCGCTCGAAAACACGAGCCTATGCCTATCTCACCCTGCCGCCCCGAAAACGGCTGACGGATGCGGCGGAGAAGCGCCTGCGGGTGCTGCAATCGCTTGATACGCTCGGTGCCGGTTTCACGCTGGCGAGCCATGATCTCGATATCCGCGGGGCCGGGAATCTTCTTGGAGATGAACAGTCCGGCCATATCAAGGAAGTCGGGTTCGAGCTGTATCAGGAAATGCTGGAAGAGGCGGTCGCCAACGCCCGGGGATCGGAGCTTGGCAGTGCCGGGGAGGCGGAGGATAAATGGTCGCCGAGCATCAATATCGGCACCTCAGTCCTGATACCGGAGCATTATGTCGCCGATCTAAGCTTGCGGATGGAGCTGTACCGGCGCATCGCGGCGCAGGAAACCGCCGAGGAGATCAACGCCTTCGCCGTGGAGCTTGTTGACCGTTTCGGGCCGCTTCCCGACGAGGTGTCCCATCTGATCGAGGTGATGACGATCAAGTATTTCTGCCGCCAGGCCAATATCGAGAAGATCGAGGCCGGTCCGAAAGGCGCGGTGCTGAGTTTCCGGGGCAACAGCTTCGACAATCCGGGCGGGCTGGTGGAGTTCATCTCCCGCGCGCCGGGATCAACGAAGCTGCGCGGGGATCACAAGCTGGTGCATAACCGGAGCTGGCAACACGCCGAGGATCGCCTGAAAGGGGTTCTCTGGCTCGCGCAGAATCTGGCGAAAGTCGCCAGGGCCGCCTGATCATTCCGGCTGGTCGGCCTCTGCCTCTATCTTGTCAAAGGCCGCGAGAAATGCCGACGGATCCTGCGCACCGGAGAGCGCGTATTTATCGTTCAGGATAAAGAACGGGACGCCGGAAATACCCATTTGTCGCGCGCGCATATCCTCCTGACTGACGATATCCCGATCCGCGTCTTTCTCGAACAGCTCGGCCACCAGCTCCGTATCCATGCCCGCTTCCTCAGCGGCGGCAAGCAATACCGCCTGATCGCCGATATCTTCGCCTTCAAGGAAGAAGCGACGAAACAGGATTTCCACCATCGCATCCTGACACCCCGCGGAATGAGCCCAGCGGAGCAACCGATGGGAATCCAGCGTATTGGGAGAGCGTTCTATTTTCTCGAATTCAAAAGGAATATCAACGGCTTTTCCCGCAGATTTCACATTCTCGTAAAGCTCTTTCGCGCGTTCATGGCTGCCGAACTTCTGCGCAATGAATTCCTTGCGATCAGTGCCACCGGCGGGCATGTCGGGGTGAAGCTGAAACGGATGCCAGGTGATTTCAACATCCAGGTCCGGCCGGGCGGCCAGGGCTTCCTCTAGTTTGCGCTTGCCAATGAAACACCATGGGCAAACGGTATCGGAGACAATATCTATTTTCATACCCCGAATATATGGGCCACCGCCCATTGGGACAAGAAAAATACCGGAATAATCAGTCCGAAAGGGCAGAACTAAGCCGCCTTTTCATCTTCCATGCGACGGGTCAGGCCGCGCTCGACGACATCCTCTATCACGTCGCCCGGCGCGACTTCCGCGATGCCAACAACTGTTTCCGCGCGGATAGGCGCCGCCGTGCCGGGAAGTGAAAAATCCGTATTTCTCAGAACACCCTCGACCCGTTTCATTGCGACCGATGCCTCCTGTCGCCGGGTGCCGGGCAGGGCAATCAGGAACTGTCCGGTGCTGTAGTGGCAGCAGAAATCTTCTCCGCGCACAAGGCTGGAAAGGGCGGACCCGACCTGCCGGAGAAGCTGGTCCCCGGACGGATAGCCATAATTTGCGGTTATCTCATCAAAATTCGCGATTCTCAGGGAGGCGACTGTCATCACCTTATGCTGCGCCGCATGTTCGGCAAACATCACGGGCAAATGCGCCCGCATGAAGCCGCTGGAATACAGATCCGTCGGGCCATCGGCAACCGGATGCGGCTTGGCAATACGGAACAGCTTCTGGATAGCGAAGCGATACCGATGCTGCTGTATCTGGAGACCGGTGCGGTTGACCAGCGCGTCCATCTCCGTCTGATGCAGGATAATGTCCGACACCCCATGAACATAGGCGGCGCTTCGGTTCTCGCTATTTTCAAGAACCATCAGGACCGGCAGGTTATAAAGCCGCGTATCGGCACGAATGTCATAGCAAAGACGAAGGTTGCTGTCGCCATGCCCGACGCCGGAGAGAATGACCGCGTCAAACCTGTGCGTCCGGAGATCGTCAAGCGCCATATCCGGGTTCTTGCAGATATGGATATTCGTTCGCGTATCCAGACGGAGAAGAATATTACCGAGCACGACCGTCTTGTTGCCGACGATCAGGATATTGGCGTCGCCGATATCCGGCTCCGGCGCGGTCACACCGGTAATATCGACACCATAGGTTTCCGTCGTCGCTATCCGCCGGATCAGCTCCTGCTCCATATTCTCAAGACGGACGAGGGCGCCGACCCGGCTCAGCAGCTCAAGATCGCAATAGCCCGGAGAGATGGTCTGGATACGGCATTTGATATCCGCCGGACCAACAACCAGTGTCGGGAAATTATGGGCCGCCGCCATTCTCGCGATGTCCTTCACATTGACATGGGCGGTGTTGTTCTCTCCGTCGATGAGGATCAAGTCAAACGACTGATCACCGAAATCCTGTTCGAACATGGCGAGAAACGACAGGCGGGTACACCGATATCCCGCGTTATTCAGGCAGGGTTCTATGTTGTTGACCGGGCTGTCCGAGACAATCAGAAGATTGGCGGCGTAACGCATTTACTAAGGTCTCCAATATTCACTCAGACCTATTTTAGCTAAAAAACCTTAAAAATCCGTGAGTTTCCGCAACATTCCGGCCAATCCGGCAAAAAACGGGGATGTTGAGACAAAATGCAGCCTTGATTTTGACGACCGGAGGGGAAATCATGTAAGCCATCTAGGGACAAGAACAACAATTTCGGATCAGGAGACTTCAAATGACGTCGCACCATAATCTCGATGGCAGACATGCCTTGGTGACGGGCGCCTCTTCAGGGCTTGGCTGGCAATTCGCCCTGACACTGGCGCGGGCAGGTGCGAAAGTCACGCTGGCCGCCCGGCGGACGGAAAAGCTGGAGGCGCTGGCGGAGGAAATCGCGGCGTTCGACGGGCGCGCGCTGCCGGTACGGATGGATGTCACGGATGTCAGCAGCATCCACGAGGCGCTCAGCGCGGCGGAAACGGAACTGGGGCCGGTCAATATCCTCGTCAATAATTCCGGTGTCAGCGCCCAGTGCCGCGCCGAGGATGTGACGGAGGAGGATTTCGATTTCGTCATGGATACCAATGGCAAGGGGGCATTTTTCGTGGCCCAGGCGGTTGGCCAGAGCATGATCCGGCATGGCCAGGGCGGCAAGATCATCAATATCGCCTCGGTCGCCGCCAACCGGGTGCTCAAGCAGAGCATCACCTACTGCATGTCAAAAGCCGCCGTCCAGCATATGACCCACGCGCTGGCGGATGAATGGGGCCGTTACAATATCCAGGTCAACTGCATCAACCCCGGCTATATCGTGACAGAACTGAACAGCGAATACTGGGAAACAGACCCGGGCAAGCGCCTGATCTCGAAACTTCCCCGCCGCCGGGTCGGGACGCCGGACAAGCTCGACGGTGCACTCCTGCTGCTCGCCGGGTCTGGATCGGATTTCATGACGGGGTCGGTGTTGGAGGTTGATGACGGCATGACGGTGCAGGGCTTCTAGGGGAAACCATATGACGGGATTTAACGGAATCATTGCAGGCGGTGGACTGGTAGGTCTGACCCTCGCCCTTGCATTGCATCGAAAAGGCATCAAGGCCCGCGTTTTTGAGGCGGTAAAGGAAATCAGGCCGCTCGGCGTCGGGATTAACCTGCTGCCCCATTCCGTACAAAATCTCGCCAGGCTCGGCCTCCTGGAAGAGCTTGAGAAGGTCGCGATCAAGACCTCCAGCCTGGCCTATTACACGCAAGACGGCAAGACAATCTGGCATGAACCTCGCGGCCTTGAGGCGGGATATGACGTGCCGCAATTCTCCATTCACCGGGGCGATTTTCATATGATCCTTCTAGAGGCCGCAAAAAAACGCCTTGGTGCGGAAAATGTCCTGACCGGACAGTGCCTCTCTCATTTCGAGCAGGATGATGCCGGTGTCACCGCTCATTTCACCGACCGTGAAACAGGGGAGAGCGTCGGCAGTGCCCGGGGCGATTTTCTGGTTGGCGCGGACGGGATCAATTCGCGTCTTCGGCAGATTTTCTACCCTGACGAAGGTCCGCCCAAATATTCCGGCCAGATGCTGTGGCGCGGCGTAACCGAGATGGAGCCCTACCTCGACGGTCGTTCCATGTTCATGGCGGGCCATAATGACCTCAAGCTCGTCGCCTACCCGATCCGGGCGGAAAGCATGAAGCGCGGGAAATCCTATATCAACTGGATCGCCGAACGGCGCATCCCGTCCGATCTGGCAACCCGTGCCGCAGACTGGAACGAGACCGGCCTGCTGGAAGAATTCAAGCCCTGTTTTGCAGATTGGAATCTCGGCTGGCTGGATATCGGGAATCTCTATGACAACGCAATCTCCATTCACAAATTCCCGATGGGCGATCGCGACCCGCTCCCGAAATGGTCATTTGGACGTGTGACCCTGATGGGGGATGCGGCACATGCCATGTATCCAAACGGTTCCAACGGGGTCTCGCAAGGCGTGCTGGACGCCATGACCTTTGCCGACCTTCTTGAAGGGGCGACGGATATCGAGACGGTGTTGAAAGACTATGAGGAGGCCCGACGCGAGGCGACGGCAAAAATATCTCTCGCCAATCGTGAAACCGGACCGGAGCGTGTGATGCAGATGGTTAAGAATCAATGTCCCGGCACTTGTGGTGATGTCCATAGCTGCATACCGAGGGAAGTCCTGGAAGAGGTGGCGACCGCCTATAAAAAACTCGCGGGCTTTGACAAGCAGACACTCAAATCGGCGGGATAGACGCTACATCCCGTTCTTGTAGAGTTTCAGGTTCTGCACCCTGTCGCGAACCGGCGCCATCGCCCGGGATGCCTCCACCAGAAAGGTAAGGGCATAGACAAGGCGCGCCGTCAGGCGATCATCAAGGTCACTGGCCGGATCGCTGCTGAACAGGCTTTCTACCTGCCGCAGGATCACATGGTCGGGCATCCACCAGAGGAAATTATTCTTGTAGCCGCTCATACGAAGTTCAGCGACCGGATAGGCGCCGCCCGTGCCGGAACTAACCGCAACAATCTGCGCCGGTTTATGGGCCAGTTCCCCGCCATCGCACATCAGCAGGAAGTTCTTGAGATGCGGCGGCACCATGCCCGCCCATTCGGGGCAGATCACAACAATCCCGGCGCAGGACTTCAACCGCTCGGATACGGGTTTCCATAAAGCCTGCAACTCGCTGCCGTTTTTCCATTTATCCTCATCCCAGAACGGTATATCCAGATCCCGGAGTGCGAAATATTCAGTCTCTACCGAACCATCAAATTCTTTCAATAATCCTTTGATATAATTGCCAACTCTACCGGATTCTGAATTTTCCCGTATGCTCCCAACGATGATTCCGATTTTCAGTTCCGACATATGGCTCCGCATTCCCTTGAACAAGCATGAAATGTCCACATCTCCCGACAGGCCCGCCATGGGGAACCGCTTTCAGGAAGAAGGGGACATCCTTTTTCTTGCAGTTTTTGACCCTTGTGTAAACATTCCGTGGTCAAATTTCTGCATTTCACCATTCAGCGAGTTCATTCATCTTTCGGGAAGAAATGCTGTGTCCGGTTTGCAAAGGCAACGAGGGAGAGCATGACGGGTACTTCCACAAGTACCCCGACGACAGTCGCAAGCGCCGCGCCGGAATTCAGGCCGAACAGGCTGATCGCGACTGCAACGGCAAGTTCAAAGAAGTTCGACGTGCCGATCAGTGCACAGGGCGCCGCAACCTTGTACGGCACACGCCATGCCCAGGCCGCCGCGTAGGCGAGGGCGAATATGCCGTAGGACTGGATAATCAGCGGAGTAGCGATCAGGACGATGAGCAGCGGCCGGTCCAGAATGACCTGTCCCTGAAAACCGAACAGCAGGACAACCGTTACCAGCAGACCCGAAACCGAGAAGGGCTTGACCCGTGCCGTGAATTTCTCAACCGGCGCCTCTCCCTTTTCGGCGGGGCTGCGTGATATCAGCAGATGGCGTGTTATCGCCCCGGCGATAAGCGGAACGACGACATACAGCCCGACAGAAAGCAGCAATGTCTCCCACGGGACAACGATATCCGTGACGCCCAGCAACAGGGCGACAATCGGGGCAAAGGCAAAAATCATGATCACGTCATTCACCGATACCTGCACAAGGGTATAGGCGGCATCGCCGCGCGTGAGCTGCGACCAGACAAACACCATCGCCGTGCAGGGCGCGGCGCCAAGGAGGATAAGCCCGGCGATATAGGCTTCGGCATCCGCGGGCGAGATGAGATCGGCAAAGATATACTCAAAGAACAGGACACCAAGCGCCGCCATCGTGAACGGCTTCACCAGCCAGTTCACCACAACGGTCAGGATCAAGCCCTTGGGTCGATCCCCGATATGTTTCAGACTCGCGAAATCGACGCTGACCATCATCGGGTAGACCATCGCCCAGATCAGCACCGCCACCACCAGATTGACCGACGCGTATTCGAAGGAGGCAATAACCTCGAAAACGCCAGGGAAAAGATTGCCCGCCAATATACCCGCCAGAATACATAGCGCGACCCAAAGGGAGAGCCATTTCTCGAAAAAGCCTATTCTTGCCAGCGCTTCCATTTTTCGGGGAGGGCGGTCGTCTGTGCGTTCATATGTCACGATTTTACTCTTTTATTCAGATAGTTATTGGTGTTTATTCCGGAACTTTTTCCGGCTCCTGCGCACCGATGCTATCGATGTGTTTCTGCAGGGAGAGTTTGTCGATGCTGGAGATCGGCAGGCTGGTGAAAATGGATATCCTGCTGTGCAGCATACGATAGGCCTCCATGAAGGCGATCATGATTTCCGCCTTCGTACCCGTTGCCGCAGCCGGATCCGGAATGCCCCAATGGGCACTCATCGGCTGGCCGGGCCAGATCGGGCAGACTTCATTCGCCGCATTGTCACAGACGGTGAAAACGAAATCCATTTTCGGCGCTTCAGGGCCGGAGAATTCATCCCATGATTTCGACCGGGCAAAGCCTGTATCATAATTGAGGTTTTTCAACAGCTCCAGCGAGTAGGGGTGCACTTCTCCCTTCGGGAAAGATCCCGCGGACCAGGCCTTGAACAGGCCGTTTCCGACGCGGTTCATGATCGCCTCGGCCAGGATTGATCGGGCGGAATTTCCTGTACATAAAAAAATAACATTATAAACAGGTTCTGTCATTTATTTCACCTGATACTTTAAGAACATCTAATCTCTTCGAAGACCCGCTCGCAGATTTCCGGGCGCCCGTTGCAGCAATCGTCCATCAGAAAGGCGAGAAGGCCGCGCATCGCATCATAATCGGCAAAATACCGCACGGTTCTGCCCTGCCGCTCATTCGTGATCAGCCCGGCGTTCACCAGGATCGAGAGGTTGGTCGACATGGTATTCTGCCGAACCCCCAATTCATCCCCGATGTCGCCCGCAAGTGCACCCGAAGGCCCCGCTTTCACAAGCAACCGGAAGACGTCAAGGCGTGTCTTCTGGCTCAGGGCCGACAGGGCCCGCAATGTCGTATTTTCATCCATATATCTTGAATAATAGATATATTTACCTTTTGCAAGCCAATTTTATCAAGGGAACAAATTTGAATTTTCATTCCAACAGGATGAAATCCTTCGCCCGCGGTCAGGACATCACGATCACTCAGCATTCAATGTCTGAGGGAGGGGGAGAGTAGTCTATCCGGGCCATACCTCCGGCACCGCCGTCGCCAGCCAATGGACGAGAGCGGCGTTGACCTCGGCCGGTTTCTCCTGCGCCATCCAGTGGCCGGACGCGATGTTCCGGATTGTCAGATCGCGGCAATATCGCTGCATGGGTTCCGTCAGCGGCGAGCGGACGCAGTCGCAGGTATAGTCATACTCCGCCAGCAGGAAGAGCGTCGGCATGTCGATATAGCCGTCATTCAGGGCCTCGGTGGCATATTCCCCGTTCGCCCTGTTATTCATGTAATAGGAATCGGGGCCGAAAAATCCATTCCGGGTGAGGGACGCGGCATAGATCTTCAGGTCTCCCTCACTCACCACATCGCCGTCACGCGGGATGTCCGGCGCCTCCGTCGCACCGCCATACCATCCGCCGTTATTCCGCACATGGGCGGTGAGGGCTGGTTTGTCGCCATGCATCGGTTTACCTTTCCGGAATAATGCCTTGGCCGTGTTATAGGGGTTCGCGTCAAAAACCGAACAGGCCGTGGCAAAACTCTCCTCATAAAACCGAATATATTCCCACTGGCCAGCCGGAAATTCCGCCTCCGGATAGAGTTCACGATTGATCAGCGGCAGGCAGGCGTCAAGGCCTCGCTCCAGCGTATAATAGGGGACACAGAGGTTGGCGATCGCATGGCAGCGATCCGGATGGTGGCTGGCGATATTCCATACGGTCGGGCAGCCCCAGTCATGGCCGACCCAGATCGCCTTCTCCTGACCGAGCGCATCCAGAAGCTCGATCATGTCCGCGACGACTTCTCTTTGCGCATAGTCCTCATGCACACTGTAGAGACTGGAGCGACCATAGCCGCGCATATCCGGCGCAACAGCACGAAAGCCGAGGCCGGCCATGACCGGTAGCTGGTGACGCCAGCTCAGGGAAAGCTCCGGCCAGCCATGCACGAAGATAACCAGCGGTCCGTCTTCCGGTCCGGCGGACAGGTAAAAATTCGTGTGCCGCGCACTTCTGGCCGCATTCTCGGTTATAGCTATGCTTGTCATCTCCGCTCCCGTACTTTTTACAAACCATACCAGACAATCCCGTCAACGCGAGAGTTTCGACCGGAACGACAGTGTTGTAACTTGTGGTTGGGAAATCTGCCATGAAACATATATTTTGCGTGATTAGCCTCCAACAAGCGAATTAACGCGCATAAATTAACCGAAAATTCAGAGGTCATCTCGTAAAGCTTGCGAAGATTATTTTTTCAAGCTGATAAAAGTTTCGAGAGGCCTCATCAAATGAGCAGAAAGTTTGTATTTATCCTGGCGGCGATCCTGTCCCTGACACCGTTTGCCGCAATTTCCGTCTCCGCATCGGAGACTGCGCCATCCAAGGATCTGGTGGATGCAGGCGCTATCAAGGAATTGAAGCAGTGGCTGGCCAACCCCGTCGTCAGCCTGTCCATCACCTCACAGAACCGCAAATATGGTTCTGTCAGTCAAAAGACCATCGACGATCTCGACACGCAGTGGGTCGCCGAGCGGAAAGATCAGGACCAGCCCCTGATTGCCGCGATTCTAAGCAGCCCGTTGTCTAACTATCTCACGCAGATCCAGGCGGCGTCCGGCGGGCTCTATGCGGAAATCTTCATCATGGATGCCAACGGCCTCAATGTCGGGCAAAGCTCCATTACGTCCGATTTCTGGCAGGGCGATGAAGCCAAGTTCCAGAAAACCTTCAGCAAGGGTCTTGATACGGTCTTTGTCGATGAGCCGGAGTTCAACGAAGACACCAAGACATGGCGTGTGCAGGTCAGCATGACGATTGCAAATGACAAACAGCAGCCGATTGGCGCGATCACCGTTGAATATAACCTGACCGAGCTGAATCGCCGTAAAGCCTCTGCATAAAGAAAGAGTAACAATTTCATGAAATTCCTTAATAATCTTAAGATAGCCAAGAAGCTCGCTCTTAGCTTTGCCGTGTTGGTGATTGTCACTGCGGCGATGGCTATCGTGGCCTTTTCCTCGATTTCCGAGATTGAAAAGGCCGATGAAAACGGCCGGACAGCAAGCGAGTTGCAGACAACATATCTGAATTTCCAGAAGTCCTTTCTGGAACAACGCCAGGCCCTGCTGTATTTCCTCCTGACGGGGGATCGCACCGGCCTCGCCAAGTTTGAAGAGCTGAACGGGACGACGGACCAGCTTCACACGGAGCTTTCCGAGCTTTCCAGCGGGAATGAAACCTTCGCCAAGCTGGTCACCAACTTCACGCAGTTTTACCAGCAGTGGAAAGACAACTACGCCAATGTACAGGTCGGCCTCATGCGGAATTATCTGACGGTCAATCAGGCGCGAGCGATCGAGGTTTCCGGTGAACCGGAAGCGGTTATCGCCAGGATGGGCGCCATTGTCCAGGAGCTGGGAACCGGTATCGACGAGATACTGAGCCAGTCACTTGCACAGAAATCAAGCGCAATCAGCAAGTTCTCTGTTTCCATCATCACGGCTCTTGTGGCCATGGTTGCGGCCTCCTTTGTATGCGGCTTCTCGCTGACCCGCGCGATTGCCGCGCCGATCGGGCGCATGACCAGCCGGATGAGCGATCTGGCGGAAGGCAAGCTCGATACGGAAATCGATGGCGCGGAACGGCGGGATGAAATTGGCGAAATGGCCCGGGCGGTTCTGGTGTTCAAGGAAAATGCCATTGAACAGATCCGACTTGAAGCCGAGGCGAAACGCACCGCAGAGGAACAGGAAAAGCGCGAGCAGGCCGAACGGGACCGCGAAGCCAAGCGTGAAGCCGATGAGAGAGCCCGCGAGCAGGCTGAAAATGCCGCCAGGGAGGAACGTGCCGAGAAAATCTCCGATCTGATCCAGACCTTCGAAGCCCGGGTTCAGGAGGTTATGAAAACCGTTAATCTGGCGACAAATGAACTGCGGGTCACCGCAACATCCATGACCGACACCGCCAACACCTCCCAGGATCTGTCCAAGGCCGTCGCCATGGCATCCGAAGAGGCATCGGCCAACGTCCAGACGGTTGCCGCCGCCGCCGAGGAACTGACCTCCTCGATCAATGAGATCAGCCGTCAGGTACAGCAGGCGAACGATGTGTCCGAGCAGGCCGTGAACGAGGCGGCCAGCAGCACCCAATCGGTGACAAGGCTTGCGGAAACGGCCAAGAAGATCAGCGATGTGATCAATATGATCAATGACATTGCCGGCCAGACCAACCTGCTGGCCCTCAACGCAACCATTGAGGCTGCGCGGGCAGGGGAAGCCGGCAAGGGCTTCGCCGTTGTCGCTTCCGAAGTAAAAAGCCTCGCCACACAGACCGCGCGGGCGACGGAGGAAATCGGCAGCCAGATCAATGATATGCAAACCGCGACCGATGACGCGGTTACGGCGATCGGCAATATTGACGGCGTGATCAACACGATCCGTGAAAGCACCGTCAGTATTTCCTCGGCAATTGAGGAACAGAGCGCCGCCACCAACGAGATTTCCCGGAATGTCCAGGAAGCCTCCAACGGGACGACGGAGGTTTCCTCCAAGATCGGGGAAGTGTCGGTCAAGACCGGCGAGACCGGCGCCGCCGCCTCGCAGGTTCTCTCGGCCTCGACCCGGCTGGAGGAACTTTCCGGCAATCTCCGTCAGGATATCGAAACCTTCCTGAAAGAGGTCCGCGCCGCCTGATCCTGCATCAGCAACGCCAGCCTACCCTAAACGGCCCGGATCCAATCCGGGCCGTTTTTTATGCCTTACAATGGCCGGCAACGAACGGGATGACAAAAAAGTAACGGAATGGACGAAACAAGCTGTAAAAATTGGAAAGAGTAAATTAATCCCTCTCCTCTATAAAAGCGGTATTTGGCTCCAAGAAAATTGTTTTTGAACCTTTTCGAACTTCGCGCCGACTAAGGAAATAACGGCAGCGATTTGATGCCGAGGATTTAGAACAACAGTGATGAAAAAATAGATCGGAAATATTATGGGTAATTATACAAAGATAGTATTTGCCGCGACGGCAATGACAATTGGTCTCAGCGCCGCCGCGACAAGCACTCATGCGGTGACGAGTGGAAGTTCCGAATATGTCGAAAATGTAGATATCAGCTTCCGTTCCGGCACAGTTTACCTCGATGTGAAGAACGTCTCCGGCAGCAAGCTGGTCAGTCAGGTGAGTTTGCAGCCACAAACGACCGAGCTGTCAATCCCGGCATCGGGATATGCGAAATGTTCGCATAATAAAAAAGTCGATTTTGACAGCGCGAAAATCTATTTCGGTGGCCTTGGAATGGGCGGACTGGATAACATCAATTCCTCAGGAACCCTGCATGAATCGAACTATAGCATCGCCAATGCGACCTGGAACGGTCAATTTAATGGCGGATGGATAACTGAATCCGATGGAGGGGATCAATTTTTCAAGGTTCCCGTTAATAAAATAAAAATTGGTCACCCGGCTTTACGCGTCGATCCTGTAGAAATTCTCAATGCTAAGCTGCAAGCGCATTTGAATGGCGGCGGAACCAAACTGGATTTTTTCAGGCATGACCAGGAAGTAGCTGTCCCACGTCCAGTTTCCATCGCGGCTTGGTGTGAAAAGGATGGCCTCAGAAAGGCGGGCTTTGAGACACGAACCACCAATATTGTTGTTCGCTATAAGGGCGATCCGCAGCTTGCGGGCGGTCCGGTATTGAATGCACAACTCGGTCAGGGACCGCAGCAGATTGCAACCGGTCTGCCGTTCCAGATCACACATGCAACGTTTCAACCCAACCTGCCGAACTATGTTGGTAAATGCGCCCCCAAGAATGATCCGGTTATTCGGGTGAATTTCAAGGGAACCGGTGAAGGCAGCATGTTGCTGAAAATAGATGACGGTGGCAATACCGTACCGACGACTCCGATCACTCTCTTTAATTCAGAGGATCAGTATGAGCGCCATGTGGATCTCGCTTATCCACTGAAGTTGCGTTTGGTGCAAAACGCGAGCTGGAACACCCTCAACCAGACTTTCAGCCATCCGCTCACCATCAAAGTCAGGGTCAAGAATAAAGGCAGCAATAACTGGGGCCCGTGGAAAGATTTTGCCTCAGTCACATGGAAGCACCGCTGTGTACCGCAAGTGAGCATCGGCGCCGGTGCTATCAATAACGGGGGCTATCAGAGTCAAGGCAACGCCGCCAGGCCCGCGACAATTGGTACAGTGAAAGTGCCCGTGTTGCAGCCCGCACCCAAGCCAGCCCGAGCGGCAGACTAATAAATACCTGGTGACCGCTCCGGTAGAAAGGCCGACAACTCTACATGGCTCAGGGGCGACCTGAAATATAAAGAAAAGAAGGAACCTAAAAAGGGTTTCCTTCTTTTCGATTTTGCCGTAACAAGTGAAAAAAATTGCATAAATAGTACTAATCAAGCAGGCGCGATTCAGTTCGTTAACCATTTTCATATAAAAAAAGACTGTACAAATTTTCGCGCTAAAAAAAGGTTCGGGGGACGTGTAAGAGTAATGAAGACAAGATCCTTAGCTTTAATAGCGGGTGTTTTGTCGGTAATAGCAATTCCAACGATTGCCCGTGCTGACTGGACGCCGAAATTTGAACCTCCCACCAATTCAAGTTCCCACCTGAAAATTGATCTCCCGGATGATCTGGACATACTGATTCTAACAAGTCTTGGGGTGGAAATCGATGGCATTGATGTGACGTCCCTGTTGTCGCTGGACGGAACAGATTTCATTTACACGCCGGTGGAGCCTTTTTCTGGCGGGGAACACGTGGTCCGCCTTATTCAACTTGGGTCTGATGGTTCTCATGACGAAAAAGGCCAATGGTCATTCAGCATCGGAGACGGCATCGGCGGCAACCCCAGCGACGCGCAGATTGCGGCGGCAGAAAAGGCGCTCCGTTCAGCCTATTTGCGGGCAGATACGCTAACCGAACTGAGCCAGCGCGTTGTTGACCGAAACACTGGCGGGGAGCCTGATCGCACGATTGTTTCCGGCGCGGGGGATGTGAATGCAGGCGCTGAAACCGAAAAATGGTCTGTGACCGGCCGGACCAATTATCTTTTGCAAAGCGACCAGAGTTTATCGCAAACCGGGAATGTCGCGGATATCGGTGAGTATGATATTACAGTGGATTATAACGGCGAGACCATGAAGGGCGGCATGAATGTCGGTCATCATGATATCGGGCTCAACTCATTGGTGATGTCGAACTATTATCGCCGCGGTGCGTCGTTGCGGGTTGGCACCCAGGATGATCGCGCTTTCGCGCAAGGTTTTTCGTTCGGTACAGAGAGTCTGTCAGGCGTCAGCAACTTTACAGGGCTGACCAGCAGCAATGAACGCATTACAGGCGTAACCGCCTCGGTAAAACCATTTTCAAGAGATCTGGATGCACTAAAGATAACCGGCGTGTATTATTCCGGAAAAGGGGCCAATGACGGCACCGGGATCTCCGACATTAATCCGGCTGCAACGGGATCGGGCTGGGGGATCATTCTTGAAAAGGGATTTGACAATCACCGCACCTTGCTCCAGGGACAATATGCGAACGCAACATATGATGCAGATGGAGATGGCGGATCGGCGTCCGAAAACAACAGCAGCGCTATTTCCGCATCTCTTGAGCGACACCTCTTTGAACAACGCCCGGTATTGCTGGACAATGAAATAGATGTGGTCGTCGGGTTCGGCTATGATCGCATTGATACCTATTTTGCCAGCCTTGCCAATCCGGGTCTGGCGGCAGACCGGAATGCCTTCAGTGGAAACAGTACCCTTAACTGGGGCGCATTCAGCAGCAATCTGCATCTCGTCCACGAGACCAACAATGTCGACGATTTGCCTGGCCTGCCCACAGACCGCCTCAGACAAGCGGATCTTAATATGGCCTATAGTTTTGACCAGCAAACGGGAGATCGGGCCTGGCTTGGAACACCCTACGTGAATTTATCAGGCTTTGTTGCCGCACTTGATCGTCAGGAAACACCGTCTGGGTATGTCGGACCGGATACGGATAATATCTCCAGCTCCCTGACATTGGGCGGCGGCGCCAGCTATGGCGACTGGTATTGGGGCGCATCGCAGACTCATTCACAATTTGATGATTATACGAATGAAGCGATCGATACGGTCAGCAATCTCACCGGTGTCAATGGCGGCTGGACTCTTTCCGACCGTCTGAACCTCTTTGGCGGCGTTCAGTTCGGTGTCTATACAGATAAAGATACAGATCAGAACGGTTATATGACAAACCTCAATCTGGGAACCTCGGCCAATCTCATTCCAGAAGTGCTGGACTGGAAAATGGACTATAATTTGAACCTTATGGACGGCACTGGCGACTCACCTGACAGTCACTTGCTGAACACTGAGATGGAATGGACGTTCCTGAAACCTCAGCCAAATAATATTGGGTTAGCTTTGGCCTTTCGCGGGTCAATGGAGAGTATAAATGGAAATGCAGACAGTTCGCAAAATGGAACGGAATATCAGGCCTTTTTGGTTCTACGGGTTAAGGCGCCGGTTCTTTTCCGGAATTAGGCTTGCCCTTGTCGCGCTGATTTTTCTCGCACCCTCTGTCAGTTTTGCCGATGTAAACAGCGTCACTCCAACTCCCGCGTCGCGGACGCTTCCGGTGATAGGGGCTGCTTCATTTACAGTAACGTGGCGAATAAACCGCTCACAGCCCGCCGGCGGCCCGGCGACGGTAACGGTTTCCTCCGCCAATGCGGTTTTCTCGGCAGGCGCGACTGTGGTTAATATCGGCGGCGGCCTTAGCCAGCCATCGACACTGGGCGGCGGCGCGACCGCTATCGTCAGTTTTACTGAAACGCTTACCCTGACACCTGCTCTGGTCCAGGCTTTGGCGAATGCTCCTTCTGGCACGGCCGCGATTACCCGCACGTTCACGGATACGCAAACGACGGCAATCGGTACTGTCAGTCTGAATGCGGGATCGGGAAACACCGGGGCCCTGTCGGTCACGCGCGTCGAGCTGAACTTTGACAATGATTCCCGGACGAATGTCGTCCTGCAAGGGAACGTAATGCGAGCAATTGCCAATATCAATTTCACCAGCAGCGGATTACTGCAAGGTGAATGGCGCCTGATTGATCCGACGTCCAGTCTTGGCAATGGAACGGGGCGTATTTTGCAAGTGGTGCGACGTCAGCTGGTAAGCTCGGGCCAGGGCCGCACCCGGATTGTCAGCCCCCCCTTGCCAACGAATACTCTGGGACTCTATCTTCTGGCCTTCACGGTGACGAACACGGGTAATACCATTGAAACGCCCATTCTGCGCTACTTTGTAGTGCCGGGGCAGCGAGGCGCCTATCCTGAAAACCTGACGACACAGACGCCAAGTGATGGGGCTGTGATTACTGAGAATACTGTATTCTCCTGGGCGGGTGTTTCGGGGGCGACGGCCTATGAAATTCAGATTTTTAAACTAGGTCAGGATAAACCGGTTTCAGGGAAGCTTGTGCCTGCAACTGACATCAAACTGAGCCTCTCAGGATTCTCTTTTGATAATCTTGAAAATGGTAAGAGCTATGACTGGCGGCTCAGGGCGTTTGGGCGGGGCGGATCTGTCCTTGGTGTATCTCCGCGTCAGTCAATGTCACTTCCCTGAGGCGCGCCAATGAGTGATGAAGCCGCCCATCTTCTAAAACTGATCGGCAAAGGCGATGAAGCTGCCTTTGCCGATTTTTACCGTTTGTTTGAAACCCGTTTATACAGATTTATCAAATCAAAATTGAACGATTCCTTCGAAGCCGCCGACATACTTAATGAGACCTTCCTGGAGGTATGGCGAAAAGCCGATACCTTCGAGGGGCGATCAAAAGTATCAACCTGGCTATTTGGAATAGCGTATTTCAAAACGGTGGACTTCATGAGAAAAAGAAAGCTCGTCCTTGTAGATGATGACCAGTTCCTCGACATTGTTGATGAAAGCGATGATGCAATGGCGTGTCTGCTCAGCAAGGAGAAGGGCGATCATGTCCGGTTCTGCCTTGAAACCTTGAAGCTTGCGCAGCGCTCTGTGATGGAACTGGCTTTTTTTGAGGATATGTCTTATGGCGATATCGCGAAAGTCGTGGATTGTCCGGAGAATACTGTCAAGACGCGCATGTTCCATGCCAAGCAGGCAATGAAAAACTGCCTGTCCAGCCGCTTGGGAGGAACAGCATGAACAAGGAAGTTGAACGGCTTTTGCCATTCTATGTAAATGGCACCTTGCAGGGCGAAGAGTTTGAGCGTGTTGAGCAAGCGATAAAAGCGGACCCTGACCTCCAAAAGGAGGTGGCGTTCCTTGCCCGGCTGCGCGATGAGGTGAAGACGCCCCAAGCTGAAAATTCGCCGGGCGAACTGGGATTGAAACGACTGCAAAATGCCCTTCGACAAGGGGGCAGGACATCGGATGCTGCTGCCTCGGCATCCAATGTTGTGCCATTGCGCAACTGGGGATGGCGCGCGACGGCGATTGCGGCATGCTTGTTACTCGTCTTACAGACGCTTGTGATGCTTCCGGCGGGAACAGATGATGACCTTACCTCCGCCGGGAGTGGGTCGATCACTATCCCGACAGGTAATATTATCAGCGTTACCTTTCAACCGGACGCAACAGAAGAGAATATCCGAAATCTTCTGTTATCCGTGGGCGCCTCGATTGTTGCCGGGCCGTCCGCCCTGGGTGTTTACAAGCTCTCTGTGACAAGGGATGTGGACGCAGTGGTTACGAAGTTGCTACTTCGCCGCAATCTGGTTGAAACTGCCCAAAGTGATGGTAACCCAGCGGCGAAACCGTGATGCCGGTATTTTTTCTTATTCTTCTGGTCGTCTTCGGCGCAACGGACGGTCTTGCCCAGCAAAGTCCTGAAGCAACGGCGGGAACGGCTCCGATTTCGAATATGACGACGCCTGTGCCGGAATCGGGACGCCCTCCCGCGACAAAACCTGGTCCTACCAGCGGTAATAACACCAAGAGACCTGCGGCTTTGACCGGAATACAAACTGCCTGCGTTCATCCGGGCGACTCCGTCACAATTGAGGGAAACAATCTTGGGATGCTTGACAGGAAACTACCGGCGCTTGATGTGGACGGTAACCTTGTCGTACTGGATATCCTGAACAGGACGAATGACCGCTTTGTGGTGCGCCTTCCCCGTGAGGGCGTCATCCCGGGCAGAGTTTATCCTCTGATGCTCGTGGAGATAGTGACGTTGCGTCGGATACAGGACGCTGTCTTGCGCGTTCGCGTTTGCCCAATAATCGGGACCCGCGTAACCGACTCCGGTAACGAGCGCGAGATCCTCATTTTCGCAGACCAGATCAGGAAACCGGCCATTTTACAGGAACTGAGAAACAGAAATATCGAGTTATTGGGAAATACTGATCTGGATGCCCTCGGAAGCGTCTTAATCCGCGCCCGCAGCGATACACCGGAGCGAGCAATCAATGATTTACGGGTGGCGCTCCCGGATTCCGAGATTGATTTGAACAACGATTTATCGGCGAATGACGGCCCGCGCCTCTATATGAAGAAAAAGATTTCCTGGCCCGAAAATGACAGTTGTCTTACTGGTGCGGTGACGCTTTCAATTGGCGTTATTGATGGGGAAGTCGACCAGGGTCATCCGGCTTTCAAGGGACAGCGGATTTTTTCAAAAAACTTTCTGCGGGGACAAAGTCCGGATAAACAACATGCAACAGCCATCGCATCAATTCTGATCGGCAATGCGCCAGAACTCGGGCTGGACGGATTGCTTCCCGGCGCGGATCTGTATAGTGCCATCGTGCTGCGGCAAGCTTCAGGGGAAAATCGGCTCGCCCATGTCGGGGCGATCGTCGAGGGCTTGAACTGGTTACTGTCGAAAAAGCTGCGGCTTATTAATATGTCGCTGGCGAGCGATGTCCGCAATAATGTTCTGGTTGCTGCTGTAGAAAAATCCCTTGCCCGTGGTGCTATCATTTTTGCTGCTGCCGGAAATCAGGGACCCCAGGCGCCGTCATCTTATCCGGCGGTAATCGACGGAGTCATTGCGGTGACGGCGATAGATGCTGCAGAATATATCTATGACGCAGCTAATCAAGGCGACTATATTGATTTTTCGGCGCCGGGCGTGGATATATGGGCCGCCGTGCTCGAGGGCGGCGGCTATGTAACGGGGACATCCTTCGCGGCCCCAATAGCTCTGGCTGTCGCGGCTCTTCTCCAACAAAAAAACCCCTCTATCTCCCGGGAAGTTATCCTGCGCGCCCTATCTTTCAATTCAAGGGACCTGGGCGCCACGGGCAAAGACCAAATTTTTGGTGAGGGGCTCTTGCAGGGTAATTGCTAACGTCACGTGAAACAGTTTGTCGCTTATTCCTGCTTTAGTTAGCCTAAGCGGGAGGAAAAATACGGATAATTAACCATAAATTTTATAGATTTTTACTTTTTACAAGAAGCGGCGATTTTTTCTCCATAATCAGACGTGGTTCAGAAAATCTGTGACATGTCGGGAACTCTTTGAGCTGTCGGCCGTTAGTCAAAACGTCCCGCATACGAAAGGAATACTCTCATGAATATATATGAACGACTTATCCAGGAACACGACAACCAGAAAAAACTGGCGAAACAAATTATGGAGACGACAGGGGACTCCCCAGAGCGTCATCAGTTATTTACACAATTTAAAACTGAAGCCGTCGCCCACGCCAACGCTGAAGAGCAGACCCTTTATGCCGATCTGATAGAACGGCCTGAATCTCAGGAACAAATCCGCCACAGCATTTCCGAACATAAAGAGGCGGATGACTTGATCACCGAACTGGCTGAAATGGATATGAGCAGCTCAGAATGGATACAAAAATTTGAAAAGTTAAAAGATGACCTTGAGCATCATATTGACGAAGAAGAAGAGGATGTCTTTGATCTCGCTAAAAACCTGTTAAGCAAAGAAGAAGCAAACGAATTAACTTTGCAGTTTGACGAACGCAAGCAGGACGAAAAAGCGGCATAGTCGAACAAAGTCTCCATCAATGAAAATCCCGTGGGAGAACGAGGGTTTTTAACATCTCCCGGAGCACATCCTCGGTATTTTGGGGATGTTACGTCTCCGCAATGTTTGACTTCCTATCCGCTACAGACGTTTGTATTCGTTAAATATAAGGACTAATGTGTGCCCTGAAGCGGCCCCGAGCAACAAAATGGCGGAGGGTCGGGGAAACGCCGCCATTGCGTCAACGTATTGATATTGCTATGTTTTGATAACAGCTTTGTTGATCAATGTCTCACTTACGTGTCACACCTATAAGCCATGGTGTCATACATTACAACAATTGTTACGTCATTATCATCTGTGTTTTTCAAACACACATTTTAATGATTTTATAAAGTGCCCAACGTAACCAGTGCCCTGTCACATAATCAATCTAAATCTGGACACACTCCCGAGCAGGCCTCCACACCATTCTAAAGCGGACCATCGTCGGGTCGCAAAACGCAGCACTGCGCCTTTAGCAAAGCAGACATTACCATTGATCCAAGTTCACCGGCAGTCGCTCGTCAGGACACCAAGGAAAAGCTTCCCTTGGGCCAGCACTAAGCATAACGTTATTGCAGTTTGCATGAGACATTTGAGGTGACGAATGCCGGACACGGCGCGATGGCTGAACGAGAATTTTTCAGATTGGGCAATTCTCTCGAACCAAGAGAAGAAGGCGATAAGAGATTTTCCAATCTTGTGGTCTATGTTTGAGCTTTATGCAACCGGTCAAAATGGCACGCGACCAAACGCAGATCCTCCGGCAATTCGTAGAGCCGTTGAGCATCTAGTTGTCAATTTTGATGTGGATGTGATACGACAAGCAAGGGATCACTTCTCGGCGCGTTACTTTGAAGACGGCATTGAGACATATGCGTTTCAGCAACTTCGTGTTCATCGAAACGACCAACAACTAGTTCGAGATATGCTTCTTGGTGAAAATGTGCAAGGACAACGCATTTTTCTGGGGTTGTTGCTAATTATCAATCGCTTGAGGAATAACTTTCTGCATGGCGAAAAAGCACGTTATACATTCGATGGCCAACTAGAGAACTTCCGTCACGCCAATCGCGTGTTGATGTTTGCAATCCCTTTGTGGAGCGAACCTTAAGCACAAACTCTTATGAATGTTCGGCCCTAAGCCGCGATTGAGTATCCAGATAACTGCTGTCTCGTAATGAAGAAAGCAGCCTTTTGACAGCCAAGTAATGCTCTTAAAATCGCATTCCGAACAATCCACCGCCCGGTTCATCTGTCAAAACAGTGTCGATTACATAATCATAAGGATTAAAATCCGCATCAGGATTAAAGTCCTCTTCATCACGAGAAATTTTTTCTAAGTCATCCGAATTCATTGCAACAATATACTGTACACCTAGCTCTTCGCATTTCTTGTTTGCAAGCTCCAAAGCCAGCCCTATTTGTCGTCCATCTACACCATCGAAAATGTGACTGTCATGGATCAGGAAACCTGGAAACTTATCTTGCCTCAGAGAGGCTTCCACAAGCAACCAGTCGAAACAGAACACTTGCATGTGGGTTTTCCCACCACTCTTCTTTCCGGCAATGTCGGTATCGACTGAGAGGCCAGCAACTCCTTTTGACTGGCCAATAATTAGCTCCCCCGGTTCATCGTAGAGAAACTGTGATGTGGTTGCAAAGATATCAACTGCTGCCTTCCGAGGCTCAATTCGCGAACGAACATCATCGCCAATAGCATCAACAAGATCATCAATTTCTCGCTTCAACCGTTTCCTGTCGTCAGTGACGTTTTTAAAGCGGGGAATTTGTTGGCTTAAGTCGCCTTGTTCTGCTTCAAGTCTGTTCAAGTCAGATTGGAGCAACGTGAGGCGTTCAATTGCCATCCCTGATTGTAAAAGGCTAAGCTTTTTTGAAAGCTCTTTTTGAAGTTCAACAATCTCGGCCTTACGCGAGGCCAGCCGATCACGAGCATTCTGTTCTTCACGTTTCAAGTGCTTTTCACGGTTCTGCGCGACTTTCTTATGAAATGCTGAAACCTGTTCAAACCTGTACTTAACTTGCTCTGAGAAAAACACGCCTACCTGTTCGTAGAGACTACTTACGTCAGCGACCTGTGCGTCTTCCACTTCAATCATAGCTTGCTCAATGCCTTCAACTAAGTCCAAATCTTCAAGGTTAGCTTCATTCAAGCTTCGTATGCGTATTGTGAGATCGTTGGCAGTGACTTCGTGTTGGCGATAACCATCTACCACAGTTGAATATGCGACTTCTTTCCTCTTTTGCTCGATTTCACGGTCAAGGAAATCAAGTCGAGCCTGCATCTTGGTCAAATCAAGATCACCATCCGTAAAGTACCCGCTCTTGATCATCTTATACAGTGTATCTGCATCCTTCTTATCATCTTTGCTGATTTGAAGCTGTTGTGGCAGACGCCAATCAAAACCGAGCAGATATGACAGACATACTTGACTGTCCCAACTTTGCTGCACAGATGCGTTTAGCGTCGGGTTTTCGAAGCCGCCATTACGTGCTTTCCTAGCAAAATAGGACAACAATGCGGAAAATTTAGGTGTATATTTTTCTTTTGTCTCATCACTAGTAAGCCCAAACCAATTCAGCATCAACTCTGTTCGCAAGTCGACAGACGTAATTACCTCGCCATTCTTTTTGGTTACATCGATTGGCCCGCTTTTCCTAGAAACACTATACTTTTTATCGCTTTCTTTGAACTTCACGGTGTATTCAGCGCCAATCAGTTCTGCCTTATGAAAGTCGTCCGCTGAGTTGCGTTTCTCAGACAAGATATAATGCAGTAGTTCAATGAAGCTGGTCTTACCCGTTCCATTCCTTGTGTCACGTGTGGTCGAAGTCTCGTGACGATCCGCCAACAAGATGTTCAGCCCACCTCCGAAGCGTAAGGTTTTGAATGTTTCGATATCGCTAGAAAGTTCAGTAATCATTGGTTCAACTTCTTCAATATACCGGACTCGAAGCGAATTGCTCCAACTGAATACAGGAAGTCCAACGCTAGCAAAAACCAGTCGAAGTGAATGGTCGACAGCTCATTTTCCCGCCGCCACTTCTGAAGGTCTCGAAACAGTATTGAAACTGTCTTGTCACGCTCAAGTAGGCCTAACACCTCAGCACCTACACCTAACAATGCATTTTCAGTTCTGATATGTTTCGTTGGCATTAACACGGCGCTTCCTCGGGTGCATTCTCAAATATGTCGCAGGCGCCAAAGTAATATGATGCCACAACGTAGGCTGCAGCCATGGTCTTCGGGTCATCTTCAGCACCACGAACAAATGAAACAAGCTTACCCAGTATTTCGTCCGGCTCATAGTCGTAGCCTTTTAATTCAAGGTACTTATCTCGCATCTTTACTTGCAAGACAGATGCATTGCTTGGCTTGCTCATACCAAGAAGGTAACGGTCCACTATTCCTATATACAAATAAGCACTTGATAAGTACATTTTAGAGTCTGCACTCAGATCATTGTGGTCCAGCTTCTTCTCGTCTGGAATACCTCCGAAATCCGCCGGTTCGGTGTTCTCGATCTTCTCTTTTATAATTCGTTTCAATAGCGGACGAATGTGTTCCATTTCAACATCCTCGAAGTGAAGGCCCGCCATCGGGTACAAGTCTAGCAATTGACTTATGTTGAGCTTGTCGTGCAATTCATCTTTCATAAAACGACGCGATACAGTTGAAATCTTAATGCTGGGATACTCCGACCTTAGCTTTTCTATTGCGTCACTGAGGCTTGTTGGTATGCCATCACCATTGTTATGGATGAATACCCACTCCGAAAGCCTCGGCCAATATTCTAACACTTCAGGGAAAGAATCACGTACCTTCGCGGCAGCATTTCGGGCGAATGTCGAAGAGGATTCTGGCGCATAGCTCTGATAAACAGTCTCCGTTGAAACACGTCTACCATCACTCTTTTTGTCACCATCTTTTCCTCCGGCCTTGATTAACTCGAAGTCGTTTCCCCAAGCGCAAGCTGCTAATTCAGCAAACCACTTTTCAAAGTCACCTTGATTGCAGGTTTGAAATTTTTGATCAAAAAAACGAGTGAAATCTGACTTGTTCATTTTCGGTTTAAGCACTTTCCGACACAGCATATTGTATAAACACTTAAGTCTGCATACTCATTGGGTATGCAACATTGCTCTTCAGTTGGCAACACACTCTTAGTAAAACTATTGAGCCAATTCGCCTCGCTTCGGGGTGATTTAACTGAAATATTGAGACATTTTCCATGCTATTTTAATAGTTCTTGTCGTGCCGACCTTTCCGATATTTCAAGCTAGCGAATGTGGGCAAACTATCTGAAGGTATGCTTCAATTGGGGCACACACATAACTTATAACTGCGGAGAATAACGATTTTCCACCCACGATAGACATCGGTTATATTCTATACGAATTAATTTCCCAATAAATTAAATATTATTCTACTAATATAATTGCCCACATCTTATTATTCTCAAAAAATAGTTTGATATTGCGAGCCCCCACATCAATCATTGTGTTTTCTAAATTCCCCCATACCCCATCGATCCAATTTGGTTTCATTTAATAGGCTCAGAACGACCAGAGAGACCTGCTGGCTGGAGTAAGCAAACTTGGAAGGGGAATTTAACATTCTAAGCCAAAACCTATCAGGGATGCCCTAAGAGCGATTGATGCCCATTTCCTTCCCATTAGACCTTGCCCTAATGAGACAATTTAATCTCGCCTCTATAGCGTCTCATATAAATACTATTTGACATATGAGACATTATTCTCTCATAGTCTAATATCTATTGATACGAACAAGGATATGGGATTATGAAGGTAGGCTACGCGAGAACATCGACACTTGAACAGGTCGCGGGTTTTGAAGCCCAAATTGAGGAGCTCGGAACTCAGAACTGTGAGAGGATATACAAGGAACAAGTATCGTCTGTAGAACAGCGTCAGGAGCTCTCTCAGGCCCTTGATTTCCTCCGAGGGGGTGACACCCTAGTCGTGACGAAATTAGACCGTCTAGCGCGCTCTATGAGGCACCTAGGAGAGATCGTTGAGACCATAAAGGGCAAAAATGCTCACCTTAAGATATTGAACCTTGGCATTGATACGAGCAACGCCACGGGAGAGCTTGTCCTGAACCTCTTAGGGGCTGTCTCACAGTTCGAGCGTCAAATTATGCTGGAACGTCAGAGAGAAGGCGTTGCCAAGGCCAAGCGAGAAGGAAAATACAAAGGCCGCAAACCGACTGCCATGGCTAAGTCTAATGAAGTGCTTGAATTAAAATCGCAAGGCATGAACGCCATAACCATTGCCAACAAACTTGGGATTGGCAGAGCTTCAGTCTATCGTATTCTTAAGAAATCTCAATCTACTTCACCCACTTGATCAGTAACAATCATAAGGCAATAACTCGCCACCGCAAACTAACACTTGTTGCACGATATTGCAGCTACGCAACTAACAAATGAGAAATCGACAATCCCTTGTGCGAGCCAAACGACTACATTCAGAGCGTTGGACGGTGCGTAGGGCAATGTC
>JBBDJF010000001.1:0-9281 GCA_040880045.1 Sneathiella sp. | reverse complement strand
CTTGCGGTGCGCCTTGGCGAGCGCACGCACGGCGGTCCCGGCGACATCGCTTAAGCGTTCGGCGTCGATGCAGCGTGCCTCGAACGTTCCCGCGACCCGCAGATCGGGTTGCCCGCAGACCGTCAGGCGAATCCCGTGGTCGGCGGCGATGGCGGCGAGATCGCCGAGCAGGGCTTGCTTTTCCGCTGCCTCGGGGTCGCGCCAGGAAAACCCGTATTCCCGCGCGGCGGCCTCGAGATTGCGCCGGGTCTTGGCATATATGTGGGCGAACGACACGACCGCCTCGTCGACGGCGCCTTCAAGCGCCATCGCGAGCCGGGCGAAGGCGGCGCGGTGGTGCGCGGGCGGCGTGATCGTGCTGAACACGATGGGATCGTAGCGCCAGACGAGCGCGCGCGGGCCGAAGGCGTCGGCCAACTCCCGGATCTGAAGGACCGCCGCGTCGGCCGGGATCGTCGCCCGCTCGAGCGCCTTGGGGTAATCGGTGATCGTGAACTGCACGACGAACGGCCTGTCGGACCGGCGCAGGCCGCGCAGCGTGTCGAAAAACGGGCCGGCATTCCGGGTCCAGAACACGAATCCGTCCACCGCGTCGGAGCCGAGCGGAACGGAAAACGGCTTGCCGCCGTAAGGATTGGCCACATCGCACGCCCCGGCGGCCAGGCGGCGGCGGAACCATTCCCCGAAAAACGCTGGAATATCAGTCTTATAACTTGCCGAGACGATCATGGCGGCGGCCCCGTCCTGCAGAAAGGTCGAAAAATGACCCGAAAAACCCGGCCGGGAGTTGCGGGCCCTTCATTCGCCCCATATATAACGCGCGGTTAAAGATAATCAGAGTATTGTCTTTATTGAAGGATTTGATCAGGGAAGGACCGGGGCGCCGCTGAGGCCGCGATCCTTTGCCGTCGGGAACAGAGGATGACATGAGCAAAGTTATTGGTATCGACCTTGGAACCACCAACTCCTGCGTCGCCGTGATGGACGGCAGCAATGCCAAGGTGATCGAAAACGCCGAGGGCATGCGCACGACCCCGTCGATGGTCGCCTTTACCGAATCGGACGAACGCCTGATCGGCCAACCGGCCAAGCGTCAGGCGGTGACCAATCCGGAGAACACGCTGTTCGCCATCAAGCGCCTGATCGGCCGCCGTTACAACGACCCGATTACCGCCAAGGACAAGGATTTGGTCGCCTATAAGATCGTCGAGGGCGAAAACGGCGATGCCTGGGTCGAGATCAAGGGCAAGAAATACAGCCCGAGCCAGATCAGCGCCTTTATCCTTCAAAAGATGAAAGAGACCGCCGAGAGCCACCTCGGTGAAACGGTGACCCAGGCGGTCATCACGGTTCCGGCCTACTTCAACGATTCCCAGCGCCAAGCCACCAAGGATGCCGGCAAGATCGCCGGCCTTGAAGTGCTGCGCATCATCAACGAACCGACGGCAGCCGCGCTTGCCTATGGCATGGACAAGGCCAACCAGACTGTTGCCGTCTATGACCTGGGTGGTGGTACCTTTGACGTGTCCATCCTTGAAATTGGCGATGGTGTCTTTGAAGTGCGCTCCACGAACGGTGACACCTTCCTCGGCGGTGAAGACTTCGACCTCAAGCTGGTCGATTATCTCGCTGATGAGTTCAAGAAGGAACAAGGCATTGACCTCCGCTCCGACAAGATGGCGTTGCAGCGCCTGAAAGAAGCGGCGGAAAAAGCGAAGATCGAGCTTTCCTCTTCCCAGTCCACTGAAATCAACCTGCCCTTTATCACGGCGGATGCCTCCGGTCCGAAGCATATGCAGTTGAAACTGACCCGGTCTCAGTTCGAGCATCTGGTTGAGGATCTGGTCAAGCGGACGCTTGCGCCTTGTGAGAAGGCGTTGAAGGATGCGGGACTGCAGAAAGGCGAAATTGACGAGGTTATCCTTGTCGGCGGCATGAGCCGTATGCCGAAGGTCATAGAGGCCGTGAAGAACTTCTTTGGACGCGAACCCCATAAGGGTGTGAACCCGGACGAAGTTGTCGCCATCGGCGCTGCAATTCAGGCCGGTGTGTTGCAGGGCGACGTGAAAGACGTTCTGTTGCTTGACGTGACACCGTTATCGCTCGGTATCGAAACGCTGGGAGGTGTCTTTACCCGTCTGATCGACCGTAATACGACGATCCCGACGAAGAAGAGCCAGACCTTCTCCACCGCCGAGGATAACCAGCAGGCCGTGACCATCCGGGTGTTCCAGGGTGAACGCGAGATGGCGGCGGACAACAAACTGCTCGGAAACTTCGACTTGACTGAAATTCCGGGTGCCCCGCGCGGTGTCCCGCAGATTGAGGTAACGTTCGATATCGACGCAAACGGCATTGTCAATGTCTCGGCAAAAGACAAGGGCACGGGTCGGGAGCAGAAAATCCAGATCCAGGCCTCCAGTGGCCTGAGTGAGGCTGATATCGACAAAATGGTCAAGGATGCGGAAGAGCATGCTGCCGAAGACAAGGCCCGCAAAGAAAAGGTCGAAGTCGTCAACCAGGCCGACAGCCTTGTTCATGCGACGGAGAAAACACTTGAAGAAGCAGGCGATAAGGTCGGCGACGATGTGAAAGCCCCGATCGAAACCGCGCTTGGCGAGCTGAAGGAAGCCAAGGACGGCGACGATGTCGAGGCCATCAAGTCAAAGATGGAAGCTCTTCAGACAGCCTCCATGAAACTCGGTGAAGCACTTTATGCACAGTCACAAGGTGAAGCGGAAGCCGGTTCGGATGGCGGCTCCGGTCAGGAAGAGAGCAGCACCTCGGATGATGATGTAGTTGACGCCGATTTCGAGGAAGTCGACGACGACAAGAAAGATAAGTAAGGATTTTGTGAGGGAAAACCCGCTAAAATCCTGTCTTCTAACATACCGCTCCGACCCCGGGTAAAACCCGGTCGGGGCGGCATTCGTTGAGTGATAGAACTAAATGGCCAAAATTGATTACTACGAAATACTTGAGGTTGAGAGCGACGTCGATGCCGCGACCCTCAAATCCGCCTACCGCAAGAAGGCGATGCAATACCACCCGGATCGCAACCCCGGCGATAGCAAGGCCGAAGCCGCTTTCAAGCAAGTCAACGAAGCCTATGAAATACTGAAAGACCCCCAAAAGCGCAGCGCCTATGACCAATATGGCCATGCCGCCTTTGAAAATGGCGGCGGGCCCGGTGGCGCGCGTGGATTTGGTGGCATGGGCGGCGGCTTCAGCGATATTTTCGAAGACCTCTTCGGTGATTTCATGGGTGGCCAGCAAGGTGGCCGGACCCGGGCCCCGCGTGGCAGCGACCTTCGCTATAATCTCGACATTTCCCTAGAGGATGCCTATAACGGTAAGAAAATGGAACTCAAGATCCCCACGACCGCGCCTTGTGAAAGCTGCGATGGGTCGGGCGCAGAAGCCGGATCGGAGCCTGCCACCTGCGACAGCTGCCAGGGCATGGGTAAAATTCGCGCGCAGCAGGGATTTTTCACCATTGAGCGCACCTGTCCCACCTGTCAGGGACAGGGCCGCGTCATCAAGAACCCCTGCAAGGTCTGTCGCGGCGATGGTCGCGTCAGCCAGGAAAAAACCCTTTCCGTCAACATTCCCGCCGGCGTCGATGACGGAAATCGCATTCGCCTCTCCGGCGAGGGGGAAGCTGGCATGCGGGGTGGCGCGCCGGGAGATCTTTATATTTTCCTCACCGTAAAGGACCATCGGATATTTCAGCGTGATGGCCAGAATATCCACTGCCGTGTCCCTATCCCGCTCACCACGGCGGCGCTTGGCGGCGATATTGAGGTCCCGACACTAGAGGGAGCGCGGGCAAAAGTCAGCATCACCGCCGGAACCCAGTCGGGCCGAAAATTCCGTCTGCGCGGCAAGGGCATGCCGGTTATGAATTCCCACAGCCACGGCGATATGTATATCCATACCATTGTCGAGACACCGGTCAATCTCAGCAAGCGGCAGAAAGAGCTGCTGAAAGAGTTTGAATCAGAAGGCAAGGGCACCCACAGCCCGGAATCAGAAGGCTTCTTCTCCCGCGTGAAGGATTTCCTTGCTGATTTGAAAGACTGACCAGCGGCACCTTCATTACCATCTCGCAACATTCCCCTGACTGTGCTACATCCTGTGGCGCGATAATTGAGGTGGTGTGACATGAGTGATTTGAAGATTGGAATTGTCGGTGCCGCGGGCCGGATGGGCCGGATGCTGGTAAGGCAGGTCGGTGAGACTGCCGGTTGCGTAATTTGCGGCGGGACGGAACCCGCCGGATCCGACAATTTGGGTAAGGATATGAATGCCCTGGCCGGGCTGGACCCATCCGGCATCCTGATCGGTGACGATACGGCCAAGCTCTTTGATGAAGCCGATGCGGTCATCGATTTCACGGCACCCGCCGCCTCCGTCGCCCATGCGAAACTCGCCGCCAAAGCCGGAAAAATCCTTGTTATCGGCACGACAGGCCTTACCAACGAACAGCAGGGCGACATCACCGCCTGCGGCAGTAGCGCCATTATCGTGCAGGGCGCGAATATGAGCCTTGGCGTTAATCTGCTGGCGCAGCTCACCCGCAAGGTCGCGACTATTCTTGATGATGAGTTTGATATCGAAATTCTTGAGATGCATCATCACCACAAAGTGGACGCACCATCGGGCACCGCCCTGTTGCTTGGCAAAGCCGCAGCGGCCGGTCGCGATGTTGACCACGATAGCGCAGCGGATCGCGGTCGTGACGGCATCACAGGCGCCCGCAACCGCGGCGATATCGGTTATGCGGTCCTGCGGGGCGGCAATGTGGTTGGTGATCACACGGTTATCTTCGCCGCCGAGAATGAGCGGATTGAACTGACCCACAAGGCGGGAGATCGCTCAATCTTTGCCCGCGGGGCTGTCCGGGCCGCTCTCTGGGCAAGAAACAAGCCCGCCGGAAATTATGACATGATGGACGTACTCGGGCTGGGTGACTGAAGAACACCGCCTTTGCGGTATGTATCAAGCGCCGCCGCAATCATTTCCCGCACTTCCAGCTTCTCATCTTCACCGAGGAAATTTCCGACCTCATAGGCGCGACCCCGATTTGTTATCAGGAGCTGCGCGCCGTTAATCATGGCGCGGGCCCAATAGGCCTCGAACTCCTCAACGACCGATCGGCCGTCAGGCGCCGTCCGCGTGATCGTCAGATAGTCCTGCATGATACGGATTGTTTCATATCGCCTTGCCGCGCGAAAATTGAGACGAAAGGCAATATATATCAACACGGCATCCAGGCCAAAAAACCCGAATACCGGCCAGGCGCCAAGGCTCCAGAAAAAGATGCCGGAAAAGAAACTGACGGCGGCAACCAGGCTCATAAGGACAACAAAGCCCGTTTTCGACAAACTCTGGTTCGGATGCAGTGTCAGTTGGAACGATCCCCCGTTCCCGCTATCTAGGTCATTTTCCTCAAACAATTTCCCGTCTCTCGATTGGGTGGGCCGAAACTTGACCGTTGCACAAAAATTATGGCTGTGGCTATAACATAGGATGAAAAAAGCCGATATTCGCGAATTTTTTCGCCGCCTTGAAGAAAATAACCCGGAACCGGAGGGAGAGTTGAATTATGTCAACGCCTTCACCTTGCTGGTCGCTGTTGTCCTCTCGGCACAGGCGACGGATGTCGGCGTCAACAAGGCAACAGGCCCTCTTTTTGCCATTGCCGATACGCCGGAGAAAATCCTCGATCTCGGGGAGGAAGAGCTGCGCGACTATATCAAGTCAATCGGGCTTTATAAAACCAAGGCAAAGAATGTAATCAAGCTGTGCGAAGCGCTGATTCGTGATCACCACGGCGAGGTGCCGCAAACCCGCGAAGAGCTGGAGAAACTTGCGGGTGTGGGCCGAAAAACCGCCAATGTAGTTTTGAATATCGCCTTTGGCCAGCCGACAATTGCCGTCGATACCCATCTTTTCCGTCTTGGCAACCGGACAGGACTTGCGCCCGGTAAAAACCCGCTCGAAGTGGAGAAAAAGCTCGAAAAAAGAATCCCAGAGGAATTCTTGCGCCATGCCCATCACTGGCTGATCCTGCATGGACGCTATATCTGCAAGGCCCGCAAACCGGAATGCTACCGATGTATAGTTGCCGATCTTTGCGCCTTTAGGGAAAAAACGGTTATCTAGGGTCAGGACGCGTTAGATGAGGCGAAAGTATTTTCGGCGCCGACGGCGCGCAGGTAATCGTTAAAGCATTTCTTGCGATCCAGCTCGGAAAATGTCTCGACGCTTCGCCCATTTATGGCGATATGACGAACAATCATCTCACCCCCCGATGACGCGGGATAAAAGAAAAGATGGAGCGCGCAGCCCGACGCTAGATATTGCCAGACTTCCGCCGGGCTGTCCTTGCGGAGCATGTTCGGATCGCCGAGCGCCGCCCCTATCTCTGCCGTCGTTTTGCCAACGACAACCGCAGGATCCAGCAATGGACGAGGCGGGATCGCCACCACGGCAGGCGGCGGCTTTTTCAGTTCAGGTTTCTGAACCGGCGCGGGCGCGGGCACCGTGGAGACCGCCGTCTTTTTATCATCTGTCGGGAGAGTGGTGATCGTCGGCCCTTGTGCGCATCCCGCCAGAACGAACATCAGACCAGCAAAAACCACGGCGTATTTCGACATTACGTGGTCAGGCTCCTGCCCTTCGGCGTGCTGCCCGCCCGCTTCTTGTAAAGATGGACCATAGCCGCCGTTGCGATGATCGGTGCAACAAGGTTCAGGATCGGAACGGTCAACGCGAAGGCAATCACAATGCCCATCAGATACAGCTCTGTCGCGTTGGTTTTACGAAGGCGGGTGACATCTTCTACATCGTGATGGCGGATCGCGACCATCTGGAAATATTCGCGTGAGATCAGATAACCGTTCAAAAGATAATAGACAAAAAGGTTGATCACCGGAATGAAATAGAGCGGCAACACGATAATATTACAGGCAATGACAAGCGCAAGGAACTTGACCGCATCCCAAATACTGGAAAGGATCGGGACATCGTGAGCCGGTTTGTCGTCGGGATAATGCTCTTTCTCGACCGCATCGGAGATATCATCCAGAAACAGGCCGATCAGGGCGCTGATCACCAGCGGGAACAGGAAAAAACCGCCGAGGAGAAAGCCAAGCCCCGCCAGAAAGCTGACGACGGTATTCACCCATCCATATTCAAATTCGGGAACGAGGGAGAAAGCCTCTGACGCGCCGAAACCGACAAGAATGAAAATGCCAGCCGTCAACGCCAGTGCTTTTAAAAGGACCGAGCGAAATGCCGGGTCACCAAGCTGCCCGATAGCCTTGTTGATTGCAGAAAACAAATGACGCCCTTTTGTTTATTCGATCAAAATTACCCGTTTCATGTAGGTCTTTCCACTCGTCTGTGCAAGAATTTTACGGATCATGCCGGCGTGATCGGATCGATGGGCACGCGCGACGCAAAGTCATGGTCCCGCTCGAACGCATAGGCGGCCTGCAAGACGCGGTCTTCACGGGCATTTGGTCCCATGATCTGCAAGCCCACCGGCAGTCCGCTTTTGGTAAAGCCGCACGGAATTGAAATGACCGGACAATTTGTCATCGTCAACATGGACGGCAGCGCCAGCCACGACATATAATTATCAAACTTGACACCGGAGACCTCCTCGACATACCGCATGCTATGGCTGAAAGGCGGTACAATTGCCGTCGGCGTAAGCAGGAAGTCATATTCCGCGAAGAATTTCACAACTCGCTGGTAAAGCTGCCCTTGCGCCCGCTGGGCCGCGCCGATGTCATCGGCATTCAGTTTCGCGCCTTTCTCGATATTCCAGATGACCTCAGGCTTGAGCTTGTCGCGATGCGCGGCCAGCAATGGTGCATGATTGGCGATGAAAAGCTGCGCTCTCAGGGTTTGAAAGATCCCCTCGGCGTCATGAAGGTCCGGGCAGGCATCCTCCACACTTGCGCAATACCGTCCGAAATCCTGCGCCGCCTTTGCGCATATTTCGGCTACTTCCGGATCGATCGGACAGTGACCAAGATCCGGGCTATAGGCAATACGGCCAAATTTCGGGATATCCTTCAGGCAATCCACATAGCTCGTTTCCGGCGCGGGCAGACTGCTGGGGTCGAGGATATGTGCGCCCGACATCATATCGAGAAACAACGCTGTATCGGGAACATTGCGGGCCATGGGCCCTTCCACCGGGTAGGTCGAGAACGGCAACCCGAGCGGGCCATGCGCAACCCGCTTAGGAGATGGCCGAAGACCGACAATGCCGGCAAAGCTTGCAGGCGTGCGTAAACTGCCGCCAAGGTCACTTCCCTGCGCCAGCCATACCTGACCCGACGCCAGGGCGGAGGCCGCGCCGCCAGAGGATCCTCCCGGCGTAAGGTTGGTATTCCAGGGATTTGTCGTCGTCCCGAAGACCTCATTGAAGGTCTGCCCGCCCGCCCCGAATTCCGGTGTGTTCGATTTGCCCACGACAATCCCACCGCGCTCTTCCAGTCGCTCGACCATAACATCCGAATAGTCTGCAACACGGTCGGCAAAGATTGGCGAGCCGGAGGTGAAACGCACGTCTTTGACCGGGGTCAAATCCTTGATCGCAATGGGAAGGCCATGCAGATGTGTTTCCGGACGGTCCGCGCGGTTTTCCTTTTCCAGTCTGGCCGCATGGGCGCGGGCGCGATCGAAACACAGCGTCGGGATCGCATTGACGGCATCATTGGTCTGTGCAATCCGCTTTTCCGAGGCGTCAAGAAGCTCGCCTGGCGACACTTTGCCAGACTTTAGCAGCCCGACAACATCCGTCGCCGTCATTTTGATTAGATCCGTCATCCTGTTTCCCCTAAATTCCTTGCGCTTTATAAAGCGTTCTTGCCCCGGTGGCCGCAACGACTATACTCGCGCGAGCCAAAGTAATGAGTGGGAATATTATGACAGAGCGGATGTTTGACACAACCTGTATCGGCAATGCCATCGTTGATGTAATCAGTAAAGCCGATGACGCCTTTCTAAAGGCAGAGAACCTGACGAAAAGCGCCATGACGCTGATTGATATGGGTCGCGCTGAGGATTTATACGCGAAAATGGCGGCAGGGATTGAAATGTCTGGCGGCTCCGCCGGGAACACAGCGGCGGGCGTTGCCTCTCTCGGCGGTAAAAGCGCCTATATCGGCAAAGTGCGCAACGACCAACTCGGCGAAATCTTCACCCACGACATTCGCGCAAGCGGCGTTACGTTCGAGACCGGGAAATCGACAGAAGGC